>JBDTSA010000379.1:0-3051 GCA_039931335.1 Acidobacteriota bacterium | reverse complement strand
TTAAATACCTTTATGACCTCGACCAGACGATCAAGTCGAAGATAGAAGCAATCGCCACAAAGATCTACGGTGCGGCCGACGTAAGCTACACGACCCAGGCAACAGACCAGATCAAGAGTTATGAGGAGAACGGCTTTGGCGGACTTCCGATCTGCATGGCGAAGACTCACCTGAGCCTAAGCCATGATCCGTTGCTGAAAGGAGCGCCGAGCGGATTTACGCTGCCGGTTCGTGAGGTCCGGGCGAGTGTCGGTGCAGGATTTATTTATCCGATCTGCGGCGACATGCGGACGATGCCGGCGTTGCCGGACCACCCGGCTGCCGAGCGGGTCGATATCGATGAGAACGGCAATATAGTAGGATTATTTTAGATGTCAGAACTTAGCGACCTTTATCAGGATACAATTCTCGAACACAACAAGAACCCGCGGAACTTTCGTGAGATCGAAGACGCGGACCGGACAGCGGATGGAAACAATCCCCTGTGCGGCGATGCCCTGCGTGTGTATGTCCAACTCGAAAGTGACGTAGTGAAAGACGTCGCGTTTAAAGGCTCGGGATGTGCGATCTCGAAGGCGTCGGCGTCGATGATGACGCAGGTCGTCAAAGGAAAATCGAAAGACGAAGCGGAGATGATATTCGACGAGTTCCATCGTATGGTTACCGGCGGGCTCGATGTCGAGACCGAAGAAAATCATCTCGGCAAGCTCAAGATCTTCGCCGGTGTCCTCGAATTTCCGGCACGGGTGAAATGCGCGTCGCTGAGCTGGCATACGCTGCACGCCGCTCTTCACGGTGAAGAAGTAGTTTCGACGGAGTAGATTCTTTAACGCAGAGATCGCGGAGACGCGGAGAATGATATATTTTTCTATGCGTTCTCCGCGATCTCTGCGTTAAAACAAGCGCCCGAGGCGAGACTCAAAACGGAACTCAGAACGCGTTCCAGATGGTTATCAAATACCGCCGTCAAATCATCGCCGTCACGATCGTCGTCCTCACCGCGATCATCACGCTCGATCTGATTGGGCGTGTCTGGTGGTGTGAGGCGGGCGATTACACTCCATGGTCGTGGGTTGTCAATTCGCGGCACAACTCGCAGCATCTGATCGATCCGTACTCATTCACGCATATTCTTCACGGCATCCTCGAGTTCTGGCTGATCGGATTGGTCTTCAGAAAAATACCGATCGCATGGCGATTCGTGATTGCGATCTTTATCGAAAGCTCGTGGGAAGTCGTCGAGAACACGAACTACATCATCAACCGATATCGTGAAGCGACGATATCGTTCGACTATTTCGGTGATTCGATCCCGAATTCAGTTTCGGACATCGTGTGCTGCGGGCTTGGTTTCGCGATTGCGTATAAGCTTGGGAAGTGGTGGTCGCTGGCGGTGTTTGTGGTAATGGAGATCGTCTTGCTGTTCTGGATCCGCGACGGCCTGCTGCTCAATATCCTGATGCTGATCTGGCCCGTCGAGGCGGTGAAGGCTTGGCAAGAAGCTATATGACCGACCTTCATTAAAGCGGAACAGTTTTGCCGCGGATTTGCGCGGATGACGCGAATCAGAACGTACTCTTTTCCAATCCGCGTCATCCGCGCAAATCCGCGGCAAAAAAATCGTTATCGTTCCCCCCGCGCCGTTTCGACCTGCGTTTCGAGATCGACCGCGAGCTTTCGCGCACCGGGCTGATCGAAGGTTTCGGTCCAACGCAAAGCCTCATCAAGCACCCGCAACTGATATTCACGCCAGCCCGGTTTGCCCGCTACCGAGCCGAACTCGCCGTTGTAGTAACTGGTTCTCGGCGGCCGGACGCGGTCTGTCATAACCGGGTCCACCGACAGCATCATTGTTGGGATGCCGCTTGCTTCAATGCCGCGCGCGATGAGGCCGAGTGTCTGATGGCATAGGCGGCTGGCCGGGATGAGCAGCGCCGTTTGAATCTCGTAGCGATGAAGACGTTCGGCAATCTTCGGTGCGAGCTCGTCGGCGACAAGACGCGCATTCGGAATCCAACTGCTCAAGCTCCACCACACACTGTTCAGTTTGCCGATAACCGAGTTCGATTGATATTCGGTCAGACGATCGATGGGGATTTGCGAGTTGCGATCTTCCGTTACGGATTTAGTATCGTAGCCCTTGGCCGCATCACGGAGATCGACGGCGTCGACTTCTACCGGAATCTCGCGAAAGTTAGTATCGCCGTCTTTTGCGCTCAGATCGAAGGGCTCTGTGCCGTCGATGTACGCACCGGCGGATGAGATCAACGCAAGGTTGAGCATCGGCAGCGCGCGGCGCACTGGTGTGAACGGGGCGTGAATGTTTCTGATGAACGGATAGCCCTTCAAGTCTTCGTTCTCGGTCCATTTCGCAAACCGATGTGAGAACTCGCCTGTTGTTTCAATTATCGCCATAGGTCAGATCTTAAATTCCTTCGAGAAATCGTACGGGTCATTTGTAGTAGTTTTTGCAGCCGCACCGAACTTCCGATTTGAAATGATAAAGAATGCGATCAGTGCGGCGACCATCCCGCCGAACAGCACCCAAACCGACCACTCGTGAAGATTGTTGAACTGAATTCGCAGCGGATCGTCAGCCGGAACCTCATCGATCGGCCGGCCCATCTGGCCACGGAGCATTGACAGCCAGAGACCGATGACGAACTGTCCGATCGAGCAGGCCACAGCTACGAGCAGCAAGAGTATCCGTTCGGCCCAGACCGAATAACGATTGACGTTCTTAGCCGCGATGAACGATGTGAGGATCAAGACGACCGCGATCGCAATGCCGCCGAAATTTAGGATCGACAGTGTCCGGTTCACGACCGCCCCGGCCAATTCGCGCTGCGGCAATACGGCAAAAGCGCTTTGAGCGACGCCAATAAAAAACACGGCGGAGCCGAGCCAAATGCTCAAAAGCAGGAGCCGTAGATCCGAAACGAATTTCATAAGCAAGGCGTTATTATCGCGTGTTTCCAAGCAAAGGGCAAAAATGACGGGATGCTGTTCGTGGTTCGTTGTTCGTCGTTCACTGTCTTGAGTCGAGATCCG
>JBDTSA010000378.1:0-3056 GCA_039931335.1 Acidobacteriota bacterium | reverse complement strand
GGCGAGGCGCTGGATCAACACGAACGCTCCTCCGTATCCAAGTCCGAACGGTATAAGGAATAAGAGAGCGGTTGCTGTGTTCAATTCCAGCAGCACGAACGTCGACACGAACATGATCGCCGTGCAAAGCAGGATCACGCGGATCGGCGCGAATCTATCGCTCAAGTATCCGAACAGGAACTTGCCGGCCACGCTTACCGCAAACAATCCTGACAATACGAGTGTTCCTTGCCAGGCCGTGAATCCGATCTTGGCGGTCTGCAGGATCAACTGCTGGCTCGTTACGAAGATCGGATAAAAAATGAACGCGCTGGCGAGAGCGAATATCCAAAAGACTGGTTTCCTCAGCGCTTCTCCGAACGTCAGACCATCCGAAACGCTGGTGTTCGCTCGGCCGGCCGCCTCATCTTCTCCGTCGAGTTGCAGTTCGAGCTCTGCAGGTTTCGATCGAACAAGAAAAATAATCGCGGGTACAAGTACGAACCAGATGATCAGGCTTAGAATCGACATCGCGATCCTCCAGCCAAAACGTTCGATCAAAGGGGTCGCGATCGGCGGAATCACAACACCGCCGAGACTCGTGCCGGTCAGTAAGATCCCGAGCGCCGTACCGCGCCGACGCAGAAACCAGTTCGAAACGAGCACGACGCTCGGGAGGACGCCGACGAATCCGAGCGATGTTCCCATCATGATCCGAGCGATGTAAACGAGCGTCGCCGACTGCGCTGTCGCGTGGAGGACAAGCCCGCCGCCGAGCAGTGCACACCCGACGAGCATCACATTCTTAAGAGGAAACTTTTGGATCAGCCACCCGGCGAATGGCGAAATGAGACCGGAGCATAAGAATGTAAGCGATGCACAGAACGCGATGAAACTCTCGGCCTGGTCCGCAGCGACCGCACCGCTCGCGACAAAATCCTCACGGATCGATTTATAAAAAACGGGAATGCCGCCGATCGAGAGTCCGTTACTAACGACCAGAGCGAGCGTCCCGACCGCGACGATGACCCAGCCGTAGAAGAATCGAGTCTGCGTTGATGGCATCAGTTAGCTAAGCGGAGTGGAATTACTTGATTCGTATATTTCGCGCGTTACGTGGTTCTCTTCACCCGTATCTTTAACGGCGCCTATACTCATTCACGTATCGCGGCACATTGATTCCCGGTTTGAGCCGTTCGTCATCGATAGCATTTGCCGTCTCGAGGTTCAGCGGAAGGACGCCGGCCCAAACATCCATCGAGTAATCTTCTTCGTCATCGATCGGAGCACCGGTCCGGATTTTTGCGGAAGCCTCATCGATCGCAAGCTTCAATACCGTCGTGGATTTCAATTCCAACTCGCTCGGCCAACGGACATCCGCCCAGCGTCCCGGGACGATGTGCTCGGTGAGAGCCTCGAGTGCGCGGTTCTTCTCGTCATCGTCGGAAACGAGTTCAGCTTTCCCCAGAATAACGACCGAACGGTAATTCATCGAGTGATGAAACGCCGAACGCGCAAGTACGAGCCCGTCGATGAGCGTGACGGTGATGCAGACCTCGACCCCTTGCGAAAGATTGCGGAGCATTCGGCTCGCCGCCGATCCATGAATGTAGAGATCGTCGCCGACGCGTGCGTAGCCGGTCGGGATGACATACGGCTGGCCGTCGAGTACAAATCCAACATGGCAAATGAATCCTTCGTCGAGGATAGAATTGATCGTATCGCGATCATAGTTTCCGCGCTTGGGAAGTCGTTTGACGGTTGTGCGTTCAGTTTTTGTTGAAGGGTTCATATCGAAAATTCTGTCAATCCGCCCGCATAGTTGGCGAGCTCCGCTAAGAGCGAAATGTTGGTAGCACGGTTCACCGCTGTTCTGGATCGAGCTCCGTAGGAGCGAAATGTCTAGAGAGTGCCACCGTCCGTGCCGCTCCCAAGGAGCTCGCGAATAGTTTGCTAAACCTCGGCTACCAACATTCCGCTCCTGGCGGAGCCGAAAACTACGCTAACCGGACAGTTCGGGCCGCCGTCATGATGATACCTTCAGCGTAAAGTAATGTGCCTCGATGTTCATCCGCTTTTTCAGATAAAAGCGATGTGCATCGAATCGCTGAACACCGGAGAGAAGCCGGACATGAGCGCAATCCTCCGCACGCGCAAGTTCGACTATCCAGTCGAATAATTGCCCGCCGTAACCTTTCGAACGATCGCCGTCTTTTGAAACGAGATCATCGATCTCGAGATACTTTCCGCCGTGCAGCCATTCGCTGACGCGGATCCCGGCGACTGCTTTGGTCTCGCCTTCATCTTTTAGATACACGAGCCGATAATCGAAGCCTTTCATCTGCCGGCGGACGCGAGGGAGAAAATCTTCACGTGCGATGTGAGGGCGCAATTCCGACATTACATCGTAGCAATCCTGGATCTCGGTGTCGGTTATTGCGAAGGCCACAGTCATCGGTGTTATTTCAGTTCGCTAACGCCTGCCTTAGAAATTGCCAGGTCTTCAGACCGATACGCCGCTGTCGCGGCGTTGCATGCAAGATGCCTGCGGGTCCAGTCTATTTTGCGTCCATCCAATTGTCGCCGGCTCCGACCTCGACGATGAGCGGAGCGTCGAGATCCGCCGCCGCTTCCATCTCACGTTTGATGATCTCGCTCGCACGCTTTACCTCGTCGTTCGGTGCTTCGAACAGCAACTCATCATGCACCTGCATGATCATTTTCGTTTTGAGATTTTCTTTCTTCAGCGCGTCGTGAACGCGAAGCATCGCGATCTTTACGATGTCGCTCGCCGTCCCTTGTATCGGCATGTTGATCGCCTCGCGCTCCGCCCGCGACCGGACGGTGTAATTGCGATCGTTGATCGAAGGAAAGTAACGCCGTCGCCCGAACATTGACGTGACGTACCCCTGCTTTCGCGCCGTTTCAGGAATCTCGTCCATGTATTTTCTAATGCCTTTGTAGGTTTCGAAATAATCCGCGATCACTTGTTTCGCCTCCGCCCGGCTGAGCCCGACGCGCGTGCTGAGTCCATATGCTTCGACGGCGTACGCGATCGCAAAGTTCACTATCTTCGC
>JBDTSA010000377.1:0-3060 GCA_039931335.1 Acidobacteriota bacterium | reverse complement strand
AGCGGCAAATGAAGGAGATTTCGTGCGGTCGCTACGCGACGCGGAGATCTTGTTGTGAAAACCGTGGCCTTAAGGCCACGGCTAAATGCAACTGACCGCTACGCGGCCAAAGCCGCCCTTCCGGACCGGCGAATATTGTCCTCCTGTCTTCGTCACAAAAAAGAAGCGGGTAGCCTCCTGAACTTGCCCACACTTTCTTCGCTTTCGCGTGATAATATGTCGAGTATTCAGTGCTCTGAACTAATCAAACCTAATATGAAGTCTCTATCACTCTTGCCGCTGCTTCTAATTGTCTTTCTCGAAGTTAATGCTTATGGCCAGCGTGAGCTTGGCGTACGCCCGACCAACACTGGCGGGCCGCTTAAATTTGAACAGGCCGTCTTCGATGTGCAGTCGTACGACGTCGCGTTGAATGTGTTTCCTAAAGACAAGCGCATTACCGGAGTCACGACCATGATCGCGAGAACGGTGATCCCGACGAACGTCATCATGCTCGATCTCGACACTCCGTACACCGTCGAAAGCATCACAGACGGTACGAGCGCTCTGAAATACGAAAGCAAGGATGGCCAGATATGGATTCGGTTTCCGATGACGAAACAGGTCGGTGACGAGATCAAAACCGTAATAAGGTATTCAGGAGTTCCGCGTGTTGCACCGAAGCCGCCCTGGATCGGCGGCATCATGTGGAGCAAAACTCCGAGCGGCGCCGATTGGATCTCGGTTGCGCTACAGAATGACGGCGCTGATCTTTTGTTCCCATGCAAAGACCATCCATCGGACAAACCGGCGATGGCGGCGATGCATATCACCGTGCCCGATCCGCTGATCGCGACCGGCCCGGGAAAATTCGAAGGCGCAAAAAAGAACGGCGATGGGACGTCGACCTATAACTGGCGAATGACTAACCCGATCGCGAACTACTCTATCGTCTTCAACGCGGCTCCATACAAGATCGTCACGGACAAGTACAGATCGGTCGGCGGTGAGATGATGCCTATCTATTTTTATGTCCTGCCAGAAGACGCCGACAAGGCAGCAGGTTTGATCGCTGAGCAGAAAAAGTATCTCGCCTATTACGAAAAATATCTCGGGCCGTATCCGTTCCGCTCGCAGAAGGTCGGTATCGTCGAAACGCCGCATCTCGGTATGGAGCACTCAACCGATATCGCTTACGGCAACAAATTCAAACACGACGTAGACGGTACGGACTCGCTTCTGCTACACGAGTTCGGTCACGAGTGGTGGGCGAATCTTGTAACCGCATCTGACTGGCGAGATTTCTGGATCCACGAAGGATTTCAGAGCTTCATGGACAGCCTTTATCAGGAGCATCTGCACGGAAAGGAAGCGTATTTCACGTCGATGAAAAATCGAGTGAAGGGTCTGCGCAATAGACAGGCCGTCGCTCCGCGTGAACCGAAGATCGCTTATCAGGTCTATATGTCGGAGCCGGACTATCTGAATTCGGATGGCGACATCTACGGCAAGGGCGCGCTAATTCTGCATTCGCTGCGATACCTGATCGGAGATGAAGCGTTCTTCCGCTCGTTGCGACGGATGGCGTATCCGACGAAAGAAATGGAAAAGTGGACCGACGGCCGTCAGGAACGACTCGTCAACACGGATGATTTTCTGACAATCGCCGAGCAGGAATCGAAGATGGATCTCAACTGGTTCTTCGAGCTTTATCTGCGTCAGCCGAAACTTCCCAAGCTGCATACCGAGATCGTTCGGGCCTCGGATAGTCCAACGCAGAAAGCGCTTTTGTTAAGGTGGGACACTCCAAACGACATGCCGTTCCCGATGCCGATCGACGTTGTTGTCGACGGTAAGACACAGCGGGTCGAGATAAAGAATGGCCGCGCTAATGTTCCATTCACCGGCGCCGATCCAATCATCGATCCGAATGGCTGGGTATTGAAAACGCAGTAATGATGTATTGGAGAGGCCCCGAGGTGTGGAGTACTTTCGGCCGAAGCACCGAAGGTGCGGGAGTAATTTAGCCGGGGCCAGCGGCCCTGGTGGCGGTGAGAGATAAACCGAGCCGCAACGCGGCGGAGTAGACTATTTGTTTTACTCCGCCGCGTTGCGGTTTTGTTTCTCGTTGCGTGTTTCCAGGGCCGCTGGCCCTGGCTAAATTACGGTCGCACCTTTGGTGCTACAAAGCCTACGCGGCAGATTTGCGGGTTCGCCCCTGCAATGCCTACTCGGCAGATTCGGATTTGTCTCTGGCTAAATTACGCCGCATCTTTGGTGCTTCTCTGACTCTCCTCATCCAGCAACGCCTTCTTCCGTTCGATTCCCCATCGATATCCGCTCAACTTTCCATCCGAACCGATCACGCGATGACATGGATTTACTAACGCCACCGGATTCGTCGCGCATGCACGTGCGACGGCACGGACGGCTTTTGGATTGCCGACAGCTTCGGCGACCTGTGCGTACGAACGCGTTTCGCCATATGGAATTTTTCTCAACTCGGACCAGACGCGCATCTGGAAGGCGGTTGCATGCAGATCGAGCGGCAGCGTGAGGATCGTCTTCTCACCATCGAGGCTCTTGACGATCGCACGCACGGAATCTTTCAATCCTGTGTCGCCGTCTTCGATATCAGCCGCGAAGAATTCGTCCGATAATTCGCGACGGAGTGATTCCTCATCGTCGCCGAAGCTTACGGCGCAGATGCCTCGCTCGGTCGCTGCGACTAATAGTTTTCCAAGCGGCGAATCCGCGATCGTGTATCTGATCTTCATTCCCTTTCCGCCCTTTTTGTAAGTCGCAGGCGTCATGCCGAGCGTTTCGCCTGCCTTTTCGTAGAGCGATCGGCTCGATCCGAATCCGCTGTCGTAGAGCGATGTCGTAACATCTGTCCGCTTCACATTCTTTTTGAAATTTTCTATTCGCATCATGTCGGTAACCTCTTTCGGTGATAAGCCGAGAACAGCCTTAAATGTTTTTTGTAAATGACCGCCGCTGACTTCGAGACGGCTAGCAAGATCGTCGATCGTCGGAATTTCATCTTTATCGGATCGAAGAATTTCAAAAGCACGCGTGACG
>JBDTSA010000376.1:0-3091 GCA_039931335.1 Acidobacteriota bacterium | reverse complement strand
GTGGTATGTCGGAACGATCACCGGCTCGCCGATCAGTCAGGTCCAGTGGGGCGATTTTGATACCGATTACATCGTTCCGGCCGGCGACTACGACGGTGATCTCAAAGCCGACTATATGGTTTGGCGCGGTTTCGGTTCCGTCAATGGTGTCTGGTACCTTCGTACCAGCTCCGGAACTACGATCTACACCCAGTTTGGCTTGGCAAGTGCGACCCCTGCGAACAGGGACATCGCTCTTCGAAGCGGTGACTATGACGGTGACGGAAAAACCGACATTGCCATATACCGTCCGTCCACGCTCACGTTTTGGGTACTACGCAGCAGCGGCGGCGGAGCTCAAACACAGCCGTGGGGAATCAGCGGCAACACCAATGTGCCGGTTGGCGGGTTTGGAACGTTCTGATCCTTCGATGGATCGTGAATCTAAAACGTGGTCGACATATGTCGGTCACGTTTTTTTGCGCGTTCATCTAGTTCGGCTCTCTGACGTATCCTTTCGTCCTTAAGGTGTCATGAAGCGATGGACTTCCGCACGCAGTCACTCTCGATCAAAAACAAACGACGATACAAAATAAAACTTTGTTTTTTTGTCGTTTCGTAACCTCGCGACCTTTACGCTCGAATCGATTCGTAATACAGTTGTCCAACACTCTCGACCTTCATCTCTTTATGACTGGAGCATCCACCGTTTCAGAAACATTAATTGCCGGCATCAAGCTCATTCATCGCGGAAAAGTACGCGATGTTTATATGGTCGACGACGCTCGATACTTGCTCGTCGCCACGGACCGTATATCGGCGTTCGATTGCATACTTCCGACACCAATCGAGCGCAAAGGCGCCGTGCTGACGGCGATCTCGGCATTCTGGTTCGACAAACTTCGCGGCATCACGCCGAATCATCTGACAACCACCGATACCGCGGAGATGCCCGGAGAAATCGGCTCGGCCCCTGAGCTACGCGGCCGCTCGATGCTCGTTCGAAAGACAAATGTATTCCCCGTCGAATGCGTCGTCCGCGGGTATCTCGAGGGCTCCGGTTGGAAGGATTATCAGGCGACGGGAACGATCTGCGGTCACGATCTGCCGGAGGGTCTGTTGCAGTGCGCAAAGCTTCCCGAACCGATCTTCTCACCCGCGACCAAGGCCGCAACGGGTCATGACGAGAACATCGATGAGGCGCGTTTCGCTGGGATCCTTGGTGATGAGACGGCCGATCATCTTCGTGCGACTTCTCTCGCTCTTTACAGGCAGGCAAGTGAGTACGCGGCAACGCGCGGAATAATTATCGCCGATACAAAATTCGAATTCGGCATGGACGAGAATGGCGAGATACTCCTCATCGACGAGGTCCTGACGCCTGACTCTTCGCGATTCTGGTCGGCTGCCTCTTATCAACCGGGCCATGCCCAGCCATCATTCGATAAGCAGTTCGTTCGCGAATATCTCGAAACGCTTGACTGGGACAAGCGCCCCCCGGCCCCCCCGCTGCCACCCGAGATCGCCGAGGCGACGACCGCGAGATATCTTGAGGCGTTTAGACTTTTGACCGGAACGGAGCTACCCGCGAATTGATCGCCGGGCGGATTTTTCGAATATGCGTAAGCAGATGGAATCACTGATCGCGGAGATGCTCGACGGCCGTATACTGCTCGACGAAGCAATCAGTGAATTCGAAAAGATCTACATTCAAACGGCTCTCGTACGAAATTCCGATCATCTCTGCAACACCGCCACCGCGCTCGGCATCCACCGCAACACACTCTCGAAGCGTGTCGCCGGCTATAACGGAAAACCGAAGGCAAAATCCAACGGCAAGGTGTCGACCAAGAAACGTCCGACGCCGCGTGCAAAGCGCCGCACACGATAACTGTTGTCGTGCTGACTCCCCTCCTTGTTTAGGCGGGGTGTCGAGGCTTTGCGAGGCGGGGTGGTAGTTCAGAAGAATCAGATTTTTGTTTCAACTACCACCCCGTCAGCCGAAGCGGCTGCCACCCCTCCTAAACAAGGACGGGAGTTCTTGCCTCGTCACTCGTCACTCGTAACTCGTCACTTTCTCTCTAAAACCTCAACCTCATCCTCAACCCGCACCGTTCCCCCCGCAGTCTCAGCAATCAGGTTCTGGCCGAACAGTACGTTGCCGTTTCGAGTGCGATACGACGCAAGGGTCCTCAACGGCTCCTTCGCATCCTTCTCGCCAGCTACCTGATCGACCGTGGTTATGACGCATCGAGCGGACGGTTTGACGACATGGAATTCGGTCGAGCCGATCCGGATGCGTTTCCATGTGTCTTCCTCAAACGGTGCGGAACCAGCGACAACGAAGTTCGGGCGGAAGCGATTCATCGGCACCGGCGTTTCGAGACGCGAGTTTAGATCCGCGAGCGAGCCTTCGCCGATCAATAGAAAAGGATAGCCATCGGCAAAGCTGACCGTGTCCTCGAATCTTCTCACGGCATAATCCGGACTCACGATCCGCTTCGATGTCTCGGGCATCATTACAAGGCGGCAGTCGAAGCCGATCGCGTCTGTAAACCATCTGTGGATTTCCTGTGGATAAAACTCGCCTTTCACCGAACTATTCCAGATCTTCACGGTCGCCGTTTCACGGGTGCCCGGGTCGAACGGGACGACCATCGACGAACCGTTGCGCGACGCGATGAGGCCGTCTTCCCCGACAGCGATCTTCACCGTCGCCATCTGCGGCACTTCCCTCTGCGTAATGAACTGCCGATTCTCATCGACGAGCATCCATCGCCGATCATGCTTCAGGCCCCGGTCTTCGACGACTGCTGATTCGAGGGAAATTCCTTTCAGTGATTTGATCGGGTAGATGTTTAGTTCTGACAAAAGCATAGTTGGTGTTTGGTTTTTGGTCTTTGGTCGTCGGTCTTTGATTTTGTCGTGAATCCCTCGAGTCTCGCCTACTAAGGCCTAAAACCGAAGGCCAAAAGCCAGTCAAATCTGACAACCTCGCACTCATATTTTCTGCAATCCCAATGAAACACTTGACAGATCGAGCCCCGTCCGGTACATTAGCACTCATGGATCGCGACTGCTAAATAACTCTTTTTCTGCCGAAGGTCCAGTC
>JBDTSA010000375.1:0-3093 GCA_039931335.1 Acidobacteriota bacterium | reverse complement strand
TGATGTCCATCCGCCGTGTTCGGTGATGACGGCCGTAGGATGGCTTCGGGTCTGCTCGGCAAGGGTCGACGGCATCAACTCCTGAGCGACAATGATCGAGTCTTTAGCAAGCGGAGCGCTCCGCTCACCGCCTCCGAGCGCACTAAGCAGCCGCTCCGCCACATCCTCCACGTCGATATAACGGTCGCGGAGATGTTCGTCGGCGATCGCCTTGTATTTTGCGATATAAGCGTCGGTGACAACCTTTACAGCCCATTCCGCATTTACTTTTTGTTCCCTAATGGCGGTCTCTACTTTCTCAAGCAGAGACGAGTCCTCGATCATCAAGCGTTGAGCATCGAGTATGGCAGGTACGGAACCCACGCGGGATTCCGTTCTAAGCTTATTAAGCTGCCGGCGAGCAAGACGGAACGCGGCCCGTGCTCGCCGAGCTTCGCGTTCTACCGCCGAGTCCGGAATATCGATCCTGAAAAATTGTCGCGTGCTGCCGTGGAGGCACACGACCCGCCCGATCGCGACACCGCGCGACATCGGTCGCGCTTTGAGAATCGTTTCCGGGCCATCGCTTCGAGGTCTTGAAGACTGTTTCGGTTCCTGAACTTCCATGAACGAGACCGTGAGGTGGCGGGCTAGCTTCCGAAACTAAAGCCGCCCCCGCTCCCGCCCTGAGTCGGGAAAAACGGCTTAAGCAAGCTGGCAAAGGCGGCGAGATTACGCGTTTGTATGAGGATCTCGCCAGGGCCGCTGAATTCGGCGACCATGCCTTCGCCGCTCAAGAAGCTTCGCAAGAAACCACTCTTTGCTGCCTTGCGCAAGTTGTACTGCATGTGGCCTTCCCAGGCGACAAGATGGCCTGTGTCGATGACATATTGTTCGCCCGGCCGGAGTGTTTTCCGGTGTATAGAGCCAAAAGAAGAAACGAGCAAAAGACCGGTGCCGCTCACTTGGAGAACAAACAAACCTTCGCCGCCGAAGAACGATTTTGCGCCGCCGAATTTCGTATCGACGACGAGCGACATGTCGCCTGCAAGATACGAGCTCGACTGGACCATAAACGTCTGTCCGCGCATTTCGATTCCCGCGACGTCACCGGGCGCTCCCGGAGCGAATGTAACTTCACCCGGACCTCCCTTTGCAGTGAACGTCGATACGAAAGCTGACTCGCCGCCGACGGCGCGTTTGAGAGCTCCGAACACACCGCCCTTCATCTCGGAGTGAAGATCGATATTCGCCGACATCGAAACCATCGCCCCCGCTTCGGCATGGATCGCCTGTTCGGGTTGGAGCTTCACGACCGCGAGCGCAAATGCGCCTTGATGCAGGATCTCCCACGTATACCCGCGTCCCTGTCCTCGACCGTCGGTATCGAATTGAAATACGCTGTCCGAGGTTTGCTGCTGGCCTTGCGACGCAAACGGCGGCGGAATGCTTGCGGGTGGAGGAGGAGGAACATTTACGGCCGGAGGCTTCGCGGGAGCTTGCGGCTGCTGCATTGTTAACCCGCACGATCCGCAGAATTTCGCGTTTGGCATCAGAGACGCATTGCATTTGGGACAGTTCATATCAAACGTGCGGGACGACGACTCCTTTCGATTTTTCAATGATAATCTTGGCCGCGGCCTCTGCGTTGTGAGCAAAATCGAGATATGCGACATCTTCGTCTGAAACGACGAGATGCGTTTTCCAAGCATCGACAACATCGCGCCAACAGTCACCAACGAGGACGATTGGCCGGCGGTCAAGAACCCGGGTCGACAGTTTGTTCCAGACGAGTGAAACTTCCGTCACGGTTCCCATGCCGCCGCGAAGGGCGACAAAACCAACCGACCGCGTGATCAGATTTTGCAGGCGTTCGTAAAAGTGATTTGTCGCGACCTTATCGGTGAGATACCGGTTCGGTTCCGACTTGAATTGGTTCATGACGATGCCGAAGACGCGCCCGCCGGCTTCGCGAGCACCGCGAGACGCTGCTTCCATTACGCCAAGATACCCGCCCGTGCATATCGTGAACCCCGCTTTCGCCAATCGCATGCCGATGTCGTGGGCTTCCCGATATTCGTCCGAAGCAGGCCCGCACTTTGACCCGCCAAAAATTGTTACGATCCTGTCTTCCGAATCTCCTATCACTTGGTTCGCCTCTCTCCGTTAGAATTTCATTATAGCCAAGTCATGCGGTTTCTGCTTCTTCCGGTGTCCGGTTTCCGGCTTCGTGGATCGCTCTTGTCGTGTCGGTGAATAACAGAACGACGCTGCCGACTATGAAGAAGAAGATCAAACCGAGGATCGCCTGTCGAAACGAACCGGTCGCACCGACGATAACGGTGAACATAAGCTGACCCATCCACGAAGTTCCCTTCTCGGAGATCTCGTAGAGGCCAAAGAACGAAGACTCGCGTCCCGCCGGGATCATCTGCGAGTAAAGCGAACGTGATAGAGCCTGCGAACTTCCCAGAACCATACCGATGCACGCACCGAGAATATATGCCTGCATCGCAGTTGCGAAGAAACCGTAAGCGTAGATGACGATGCCGCACCAGATGATGAGCGAGAGGATGATCGTGCGCTTGGCTCCGATAAACCGTGAGATTCGCTCGAAGATCAGTGCACCGGCAAATGCCGCGATCTGCGCTATCCCAAAAATAATTATCAGGAACGAATTGTCGGCTGGCAGTCCTTTGGAGGTGAACAGCTCGTACGAGATGAAGACCGATGCTTGGAGGATAACGGTCTGGATGCCATCGTTGTAGAAAAGGTAAGCGATCAGAAAAAGCATCGTGTAGCGAAGACGCCGAAGCTCTTTTAGCGTCTGCCAAACCTCTCCGAAGCCAGCCGTGACGAGGCTCTTATCTTGTGGAATCTGCTTCTCAGCTCCGCGAGTTCTTAGCAGGCGGAACGTGATCAGGGCAAAGGCGCCCCACCAAAGCGATGCAGCGAGAAAGGAAATGCGGACCGCGGTGCCCGTCGTGATCCCAAGATCCGGCGCGTACTTCAGAAAGATAAGATCCAGCACCAGCACGAGAAATCCGCTCAGGTAACCTAGTCCGTAGCCGTAGCTCGACACCTTGTCGCGTCGATCCTCGGTTGTGATGTCGA
>JBDTSA010000374.1:0-3105 GCA_039931335.1 Acidobacteriota bacterium | reverse complement strand
CCGGTTATCGCACAAGTCACGATCGAAACGTTCGGCACTATGCTCAACGGCACCGAGATCGGCGCGGCGTTGACCGCGCTCGAACCGTTTCCGATCGACGTCATCGGCATGAACTGCGGAACCGGGCCGAAGCAGATGGCCGACAGCTTCCGATATCTTTGCGAGAATTCGCCGCTGCCGGTTTCAGTTTTGCCCAACGCCGGTCTTCCGGAAGTAAAGGACGGCAAGCAGCATTACGACGAGACACCCGAAAGCTTTGCGGCGCAAGTCGAGCACTTTGCAAAAGATTTCGGTGCCAACATCGTCGGCGGCTGTTGCGGAACATCTCCGGAACATTTGAAACTTCTCATCGAGCGGGTTGAAAAGCTTTCGCCAAAGGATCGCAATGCCAAACTCACGCCGTCGGCGTCGTCGATCTATTTTCAACAGCCCTACGTGCAGGACGCTTCGTTCCTAATCGTCGGCGAGCGCGTCAATGCATCGGGCTCGAAGAAGATGCGCGATCTGCTCGACGCTGAAGATTGGGACGGACTCGTAAATCTTGCTAAGTCGCAGGAGAAGGAAGGAGCGCACATTCTCGACGTCAACGTCGACTTTGTCGGACGCGATGGTGTTGCCGACATGCACTCGCTCGTGTCACGTCTTGTGACAAGCGTGAAGATCCCGATCATGCTCGATTCGACCGAGTGGGAAAAGATGGAAGCGGGGCTCGAGCATGCGGGCGGCAAATGCATTCTCAACTCGACGAACTTCGAAGACGGCGAGCCGCGATTCCTGAAAGTGTTATCGCTCGCGAAAGAATACGGAGCCGGCGTTGTCATCGGTCTGATCGACGAAGAGGGCATGGCTCGTGCGAAGGAGGACAAGATCAGAATCGCGAGGCGAGCTTATGAGCAGACCGTCGCGTTTGGAATTCCGGGGCACGACATCTTCTTCGATCCGCTCGCGCTTCCGATCTCGACGGGTATTGAGGAAGATCGCAAAAACGCTGAAGAGACCATCGCCGCGATCCGTCAGATCCGAACCGAATTGCCGGAGGCGAATATCATCCTTGGCGTTTCGAATATTTCGTTTGGTCTGAGCCCGGCGGCACGGGTTGTGCTGAATTCCGTTTTCTTGCACGACTGTGTCGAAGCGGGAATGAATTCCGCGATCGTCAACGCTTCGAAGATCCTGCCGCTGATCCGTTTCAACGAGCACGAAATCGACACGGCCCGCGATCTGATCTACGACCGACGAAAGTTCGACGGAGATGTTTGCACGTACGACCCGCTGACGGAATTCACGACACTTTTCGCTGGGAAGTCGGCGCAATCCATTAAGCAGGACATAACGCATTTTCCCGTCGAGGAGCGCTTGAAGCATCACATCATCGACGGTGAGAAAATCGGGCTCGAAGATTCGCTGAAAGACGCACTCCGTACTTATCCGCCGCTCGAGATCATCAACAATATTCTTCTCGATGGTATGAAAACGGTCGGCGACCTGTTTGGCAGCGGTCAGATGCAGCTTCCGTTCGTGCTTCAGTCAGCTGAGGCGATGAAGGCGGCGGTTAAATTTCTCGAGCCGTTTATGGAAAAGGTCGAGGGCTCGAACAAGGGCGTACTCGTCCTTGCGACCGTCAAGGGAGACGTTCACGACATCGGAAAAAATCTCGTCGATATTATTCTGACGAACAACGGCTACAAGGTCGTGAATCTTGGTATCAAGCAGCCGATCGACGATATCTTGCGTGCCTGGGAAGAAACGAAATGCGATGCGATCGGGATGAGCGGCCTGCTCGTGAAATCAACGCTTGTCATGCGCGACAACCTCGAGCTCATGAATGAGCGGGGAATTAACGTCCCGGTCATTCTCGGCGGTGCGGCACTGAATCGTCGTTACGTCGATGCCGATCTCATTCCGCTTTACAACGGCAAATTGTTTTATGCCCGCGACGCGTTTGATGGCCTGCATGCGATGGACGAGCTGACTAGTAAAGAGTCTGGCGAGTCTATCGAGTCTGTCGAGTCTGTCGAGTCTGTCGAGTCTGTCGAGTCTGTCGAGTCTGTCGAGTCTAGCGAGTCTGTCGAGTCGCGAGTGAAATCAGCGGCGGCGGGGAACGGAAATCCAAAATCCCAAATCGAAAATCCAAAATGGGAAGAGGATCTTGTTGGCGAAGATGCCAAGCTCGGCGCCGTCGCGGCGAGAGTCTCCGCCCGCAGCGCCGGTGACACGACTCACACCATTCGATCAGAAGTCGCGACCGGTATTGACATCCCCGAAGCCCCCTTCTTTGGATCGAAGGTTGTCGAGATAACCGATCTCAACAAAGTTTTCGGATTCATAAACGAGACGGCTCTATTTAAAGGACAGTGGCAATACAAGCAGGGGCGAAAATCGCCGGAAGAGTACCAGAAGATACTTTCCGAGACCGTCTATCCGAAGTTCGCCGAGATCAAGGCACAGGCGATTCGTGAAAAATTGCTCGAGGCGAAACTGGTCTACGGATATTTTCCATGTCAGTCGAGCGGAAACGATCTGATCATCTACGAAGATGATAAGAAAACTGAGAAGACGCGGTTCACATTTCCGCGTCAGCCGCTTGAACAGAGAGGCGGACGGAATCTTTGCCTCGCGGATTATTTCGCGTCGGTCGATTCCGGAAAAACGGATGTTGTCGCGTTCCAGCTTGTGACGATGGGCCGGAAGGCGAGCGAGCATTCGGCAAAGCTATTCAAATCGGATAACTATACGGACTATCTTTTGTTCCACGGATTATCGGTTGAATCGGCTGAAGCTCTGGCCGAGATGTGGCACAAGCGAATTCGTGAAGAGATGGGTATCGCAGGCAGCGATGCTCCGGAGCTGGCTAAGCTTTTTCATCAAGGCTATCAGGGATCGAGGTTCAGCTTTGGCTATCCGGCGTGCCCGAACCTCGAAGATCAGACGAAGTTATTCGAACTGCTCGGGCCGGAACGGATCGGCGTCGAACTGTCAGAGGAATTTCAGCTCGAACCTGAGCAGTCGACGTCGGCGGTCATCATCCATCATCCGGAAGCGAAGTATTTCAATATCGAGTAATCGACATAACGTCATGTGAATTAAAAAGAGGCTGGCTGAAAA
>JBDTSA010000373.1:0-3109 GCA_039931335.1 Acidobacteriota bacterium | reverse complement strand
CGATAGTCCCGATATTCACGTGCGGCTTCGATCTGTCGAATTTTTCCTTGCTCATAGCTTCTCCTGCCTCTCGAATCTCAAAGTTGAAATTTCAAATCTCTTAGTTGCTCGCTCCCTTGACCTTCGCGATGATCTCTTCAGCAACGTTTCGCGGAGCTTCAGCATAACGCTCGAAGTGCATTGATGACGTCGCTCGTCCCTGGGTCGCCGAACGCAGGTCCGTCGTATAACCGAACATCTCGGAAAGCGGAACGAATGCCGTGACGACTGAAACATTGCCCGGACGCGGCTCCATTTTGTCGATCTGTCCGCGGCGTCGATTCAAGTCGCCATTGACCGAACCCATGTATTCTTCCGGCGTCACGACCTCAACCTTCATGATCGGTTCAAGCAGTACCGGCTTCGCCTTTTTAACCGCATCCTGAAATGCCAGCGAACCTGCGATGTGAAACGAACGCTCATCCGAGTCAACTTCGTGGAACGAGCCAAAAAGAAGACGCGCCTTGATATCGACGAGCTCGTATCCGGCGAGGAATCCACGGCCCATTGCGTCACGCATGCCTTCCATCGTCGGCTTGATAAACTGACGCGGGATAGCACCGCCAGAGATCTTATCTTCGAAAACGAAACCTTCGCCCGGTGCCGGTTCGATCTCGAGTTCGACGTGTGCGAACTGACCACGACCGCCCGACTGTTTCTTGAATATCTCTTTGCCCGCTGCACCGATCGTAATAGTTTCACGATAGGCGACCTGGGGCTTGCCGACGTTGGCTTCGACGCCGAATTCACGCTTCATGCGATCGACGATGATCTCCAAATGTAGCTCGCCCATGCCGGCGATGATCGTCTGACCCGTTTCGTGATCGGTCGAAACCTGGAATGAAGGATCTTCCTGAGCAAGACGATTTAGAGCGATGCCCATCTTGTCCTGATCGGCGCGCGTTTTCGGTTCGACCGCAACACGCACGACCGGATCCGGGAAGTCCATTGACTCGAGAATGATCGGCTTTGTTTCGTCAGCTATCGTGTCGCCGGTCGTGGTATTTTTCATACCGCCGATAGCGACGATCTCGCCTGCCGACGCGCTCTCGACGTCTTCGCGCTTATTAGCGTGCATGAGCATCAGGCGTCCGACGCGTTCTTTCGAATCTTTAATTGTGTTGGTAACGTAGGATCCCGATTTGACGGTGCCGGAGTAAATTCTTACAAAGGCGAGCTGACCCAGATGCTTGTCGGCCATGAGCTTGAAAACGAGACCCGAGAATGGAGCCTTGGCATCAGCTGCACGCGATTCGGTCTCATCGTTCTTCGGATTAATACCTTCGATCGCCGGAATATCGAGCGGGCTCGGAAGGAAATCAACAACGCCATCAAGCAGAGTCTGAACTCCTTTATTCTTGAACGCCGATCCGGTAAAGACCGGCACGATCTGCATCGCCAAAGTTCCCTTGCGCAATGCAACTCGAATCTCATTCTCTGAGACCTCTTCGCCTTCGAGGTACTTCGCCATCAGATCGTCATCGATGGCCGATACGGCTTCGACAAGCTTTTCTCGAGCCTCTTTAGCGGCATCGACGAGATCTGCTGGAATATCCGTAATCTCGTATTTCGCGCCTTTCGCTTCGTCGTTCCAGACAAAAGCCTTCATTGTGATGAGATCGACAACGCCTTTTAATTGATCTTCGAGGCCAATCGGAACCTGCATCGCGACAGCATTCGCGCCGAGCCGCTTCAAGATCGAATCAAATGAGCGATCGAACGAAGCACCCGCGCGATCGAGCTTGTTGATAAAGCAGATGCGCGGCACGCCGTACTTGTCGGCTTGGCGCCAAACTGTTTCAGACTGAGGCTCAACGCCCGCAACGCCATCGAATACGCAAACCGCGCCGTCCAATACTCGAAGGGACCGCTCAACTTCCATCGTGAAGTCAACGTGTCCCGGTGTATCGATAATATTGATGCGATGCTCTACGCCATTACGCGTCCAGAAACAGGTAGTTGCGGCAGACGTAATTGTGATTCCGCGCTCTTGCTCCTGCTCCATCCAGTCCATCGTCGCCGTTCCCTCGTGAACTTCGCCGATCTTGTGCGAAACACCCGTGTAGAACAAAATGCGCTCGGTCGCCGTGGTCTTACCCGCGTCGATGTGAGCCATGATGCCGATGTTTCTAAATCTGTCTAAGCTAATGTTTGCCATTGTGCTAGCAATTAGCAGTTAGCAATTAGCAGTTAGTGCGTCGTTTCCGGACTAATTGCTAGTTGCTAATTGCTCAAAATCTGTAATGTGCGAACGCTTTGTTCGCTTCTGCCATGCGGTGGACATCGTCCTTCTTCTTAACCGCTCCGCCGCGACCCGAAGTCGAATCAAGCAGCTCACCAACGAGCCGGTCACGCATTGTCTTCTCGCTGCGGCCGCGAGCGTTCGAAACGATCCAGCGGATAGCAAGCGTATTGCGCCGATCCCTGGTCACCTCAAGCGGGACCTGATACGTCGCACCGCCGATACGTCGCGATTTCACCTCGAGCGTCGGAGCAACGCTATCCACTGCGTTCTTAAAGATCTTCAGCGGCTCTTCGCCTGTCTTTTCGGCAATCTTTTCCATCGCGCCGTAAAAGATCTCTTCGGCAACGCTTTTCTTCCCTTCCCACATCATGCCGTTGATGAATTTTGTCACCAACATGCTGTTAAAGATCGGATCGGGCAAAACTTCTCTTCGGCCTGCAACTCTTCTTCTAGCCATACCTTAATTATTTCGCTCCTTTCGGACGTTTCGCACCGTACTTCGAACGAGACTGGTTCCTGTTCGCGACACCAGAGGCGTCGAGCGTTCCACGGATAACGTGATACCGCACACCCGGAAGATCCTTCACACGGCCGCCACGGATAAGAACTATCGAGTGCTCCTGCAAGTTGTGTCCGATACCCGGAATGTAGGTCGTCACTTCGATCTGATTGGTCAGACGGACGCGAGCTACTTTACGAAGAGCCGAGTTAGGCTTCTTCGGCGTCGACGTGTACACGCGAGTGCAAACACCACGCTTTTGCGGGTTGGACTGCAGTGCAGGGCTCGCGGTCTTGTATTTGACGCGTTGGCGTCCTTTGCGAACT
>JBDTSA010000372.1:0-3111 GCA_039931335.1 Acidobacteriota bacterium | reverse complement strand
CCGTCGGAGGTCTGAAAATATTCGAGTCGGTAACGCCGTCACCATCGAAATCACCCGAATGGAACTGCGTGGCGTGAGGTTCGCCATAGATGAAATCATCCATTACGATGAGGTCCACGCCGTTAGAACCGTCGATGTTTCCGGCAGCCAAAGGTTGATTTCCCGATAGGATCTCGACTCGGGCGATCTTTTCGCCGGCGTTGAACGAGACACCGAGGAATGACAACCCGTTGTTAGAAGCGGTGACCGAAATGGGTACTGTCGCTAGCCGGCCGTTGGTGCCATAAACGCGCATGATCGCGTTGATGTTGCTGTCAACATCGCAAAAAACCGCGCCGAATCCGGACACTGCCGCGGGGATATCGGTTCCCGGAATAAAAAAATTGATGGACAGCACGGTAGAATTGGCATTCGTACTGCGAACCGTAAACAGCCGTTCGGCGCTGAATGTTTGGAAGATAGATGAGTAGCTTGCGTCGATGTTGCCAAACCGGACGGCCGTACCCGATGCTGTATTTGCGCTGACGAGAAAGTTAGAAGTATCGTTGCCGGCGTTTGATGCAGGCGAGCCGAAGATAACGCCTCGGGGGCTGTTTAAATTAAAAAAGTTTGCCGGGAAAAAGTTTGGTAGCGAGAATGCGTCCGGCACACCGTCCCAGTTGATCTCGCGGCGGCCGGTGGCGAATGTCGATGTCGTATTCGGGTTTAATGTACCCAAGTCAGTACGGAATTGGTCGACGGTGGACTGAATCGCCGCCGCGTTCACACCGGCCGCGCTTCTGACGATGGGCGCGGCATTTGCGAGACCCGCGAGATTGAACAGGACGAACCCGCTCAGGATAGCTTTACTGATTTTGTTTTTCATAATGTTTCCTCCTCGCGTGGGCAAGGCGATGAGTCGCGAGCCCAGGACGTGAAATAAGGCGACAGCGGACGCGACACCTCTTCGGTTGAACCGTGGGAACTTTCTCGATTTGCACTGTGTGGATATCATCAATCATAACTCAGAAGCCGGAAATTACGCGATAGATCTCGTCGTCCAGCAGCGGAGCCCTGGTAAGCCAACGGATACAAAATGATCGTTTTCGACGAACCGGGCATCGAATCGTTCGACAGACTCGATGGCGAATGGCGGCTGTTTGTCGTAAGGTCGAAAAAAACCAAATCTCTTTGAATCCGTATAAAACGAATTATGAAAAAACTTGCCGGATTTTTCCTGCTTATTTTCGCCTTACAGCTCGCCGCGTTTTCTCAAACGCTCGAGGAAAAGCTCAAGGAGATCGATGATTACGCCAACACCGTGATCGCTACACACAAAGGCCCGGGTATGGCGATCGCGATCGTGAAAGACGACAAGGTCGCATTTGCAAAAGGCTACGGCGTCCGCGAGTTGGGAAAGAACGAACCCGTTGACGCCAACACCGTCTTTGCGATCGCCTCGAACTCGAAAGCGTTTACCGCCGCGTCGCTGGCGATTCTTGTCGATGAGAAGAAGCTCGCCTGGGATGACAAGGTATCGAAATATCTTCCGGGTTTTCAAATGTACGATCCGTGGGTCACGAGCGAGCTGACCGTCCGCGACCTGGTCTCGCACCGAGTCGGGCTCGACACATTCAGCGGCGATCTACTCTGGTACGAAACGACTTACACGGCGGACGACATTCTGGCGCGTGTTAAATATCTAAGACCCGTCTCGAGCTTTCGCACGCGTTACGGATATCAGAATCTGATGTTTATCGCCGCGGGTAAGGTCGTAGAAAAGATCTCCGGCAAATCTTGGTGCGAGTTCGTCCGGGAGAGAATCCTGGATCCGCTCGGGATGAAGGGAACAACCTGTGGATTCGGAAGCCTGGGTGACAACGCTGCGCTACCGCACAACGAATCGGGCGGAAAGCTTCGCGTACTGCCGCATGGAAATGTGAACGCCGGCTACGGCGCGGTCGCGATCAACTCGTCGGTCGCCGATCTCTCGAAATGGATCCGACTACAGCTCGGGCGCGGAAAATTTGAAGGGAAACAGATCTTCAGCGAGCAGCAGTCGTGGCTGATGTGGCAGCCAAATATCATGCTCCCGATCTCCGAGGCGGCGTCGAGGAACAATCCGACGCGTCATTTCAACGCATACGGAATGGGCTGGTTTCTCTACGACTATTACGGCCGGAAGATAATGAACCACAGCGGCGGGCTCGACGGCATGCTCTCGTACACGGTGTTGATACCCGAGGAGAATGTCGGATTCGTCGTGCTGACAAACAGCGAGTCGCCCGGATTCGGCATCATGATGAACAAGATCCGCGACGTGTTCGTGAATGCACCGAAGCGCGACTGGAATGCAGACGCGGTCGAGCAGGCGAAAACCGGCAAAGAAAACGCCGAGAAGGAGAGGCAAAAAGTGGACGCGGCGCGGGCGCAAAATACTAAGCCGTCGCTGCCGGTCGCGAATTACGCCGGCACGTATTCCGACAAGCTATACGGAGATGTGATCGTAAGCGAGGAGAACGGCCGGCTCGTCATGCGTTTCGGCCCGTCACCGAATCTCGTCGCAGATCTGGAACACTGGCATTACGACACTTTTCAAATCAAGTGGCGCCCGTCGGTCTCATATAATTTTCCTCGCGGATTCGTAACCTTTACCATCGATAAGACCGGTAAAACCGAAGAATTGAAGATCGATCAACCGAATAACGACTTCTGGTTCTATGAGTTGACGCCGAAACGGGTCAAGTAAAGAAAAACTCGACAAGAATCTGGGAGGCGTGTAGAATCTATGACTTACTTCCAGATCTATTTAGTCTAGTGCCCAACGGAGGATGTCTCTTTGCCAGATAATGCGGCAAGATAGTTACGATAACGATCGCCGAAAAGCCGGAAACCGATCCGGCCGATCCAACCTCTGCGGTCGAGGCGAACACTTTTATTATCGATAATGGCAAGAAGATCTTAACGATCACAATTGCGGAGTAGAAACCTAAGAAAGAGTTAAAGGAGAAATAACATGCCCGACGAAACCGAAGATAGAGAAGTTACAGCGACCGAAGGCCTGGCAAAACCGACGATAACCATCGCCGAGTTGCAGGGCGACCGGCGGGCGCGCTTCTTCCTGGAGGAAAG
>JBDTSA010000371.1:0-3115 GCA_039931335.1 Acidobacteriota bacterium | reverse complement strand
GAGACGCGACGACGGAGTGATATCCGGCAGACCCAAAAGAGCGAACGGGGCGATCCTGTCGATCGTCTTATTCGACGACGCGATCCTGAGCCAGATACCGGCGACAAGAGCGAAACGGCCAAGCGCGATAGAGACAGTGAAGATGGCGGCGACAGCAATGGCCAATGTGATCGCTGCCGCGAGCCCATTCTCGATCCATGTCATCTTCGCGGCGAGCAGAACGAATACGAGTATGACGGTCAGGTAGTTACAAAACATGCTGGCCAAAACAAATGTCGAGCTGATTCGAGGAAAATTGGCGAGAGGGACCGCACCGTAGTGATAGGTCAGATCAGGAAGCAGGGAACTTTCGTGCGCGAGGTAAAAAAGAAGTATTCCGAGAAAAGCTGCGATAAGCGGAATTATCGCCCGCCAACCATGCAAGGACAGAAAGCCTAAGCCGTTTGCGGCTCGTTACGATCGTCGAGGCCATGATTGCAAGAATGATCAGATATCGGAACCGGCGAGGCTTTATGAAACTGAGTCGCGGGCTTGCGGAGAAAATTGCGGATACTATCAGCGCAACGAAGTAAAAGCCAAGAGATCTGTCGGCCATTTGAGGTTGCTTGACTCCGAAAGCGACGGACGCGATCGAACAAACGAAGACGATCGGAAAGATGACGTGGGTCGGAGTGAGTTGCGAAAAACCAGTTTCGATCGACGGCTTCATGAAGCCGAGCGAAAAGATCAGGAGGAGGAAGATTCAGAAGGAGATTCGTCTCATTCCTGTCTCATGCTCACAGCGTCTTGGTGATCTTGGCTAAAGAGCGGGGCTCATCCGGGTCGAGGCCCTTCGCCTCCGAGAGGTGAGCTGCGAAAAGCTGGGCGGGCACGATGAAGGGGATTGGCGAAAGAAACTCGTCGATCTCGGTCGGGAGTTTGATGCTGTGGGTCGCAAGACGCGCGACGTCGTCATCGTTTGTGATCGAAAGCGAATCCGCGTTTAGCTCATGTAGTCGGTTAAGAAGATCGACGCTACTCTTCCGGGTTACGCCTTGCGGGGCGAAAAGGATGACCGGAAAGCGGCGTTCGACTATAGCCAACGGGCCGTGAAAAAAATCCGCTGAGGAAAATCGTTCGGCCACAACGTAACAGGTCTCCATTAACTTGAGCGCGAGCTCGTAAGAGTTGCCGTAGTTCATGCCGCGTGCGACAACGACGCAGTTCTCCATGAACACATAACGTTGAACCACTTCTTTAACTTTCTCTTCGAGCTCAAGTGCCTTCTGAGTGAAAGCAGGTATCTTGTGGTAATCAAGTCGCTTATCCCCGACGGCGTTTGCGAGCATGTAAAAGTGCAGCATCTGCCCGGTATAAGTCTTGGTAGCTGCCACGCTCTTCTCGCGACCGGCGTGAATGAGAAGGGTCTCATCCGCGATCTCGGCCATTGACGACGCACTCTCGTTGGTGATCGCGATCGTAAACGCGCCAGAAGATTTCGCTTGCTCGAGCACGTGGTTGATATCGACGCCCTCTCCGGACTGAGAGACGCCGATGACGACGGCTCGATTCAGCCGAAGCTTTGCATTATAGAGTGTGAAGACGGACGGGGCGGAAAGAGAAACTGGAATTCCCGTTGTCACCTCGAGCAGATATCTGCCGAAGAGGGCGGCGTTGTCGGAACTGCCGCGAGCAACAAGGATAATGAGATCGATATCTTTTTGACGGAGAAAGTCGCCAAGTTTCACCATCTTCTCGCTTTCAGCCGCGATCGTGCGTTCCAGAACTGCTGGCTGCTCGGCGATCTCTTGAAGCATCAGGGACATACGTATTTGATTCAGAGAAGAAGGCAAATGATACCACTTAGGGCCTGCGCCGAAAAATAATGCTCGGCTACGCGTCGACAGCCTTGTCACGCTTCTCGGTAATCCCAGTCAGAACAGAATTGATTGCCCCACCGAGAAGCAGGGCAAGGCCGGCGATGTACATCCAAAGCATCAGGATGATAACCGCACCGAGAGATCCGTACGCTTTGTTGTAAGAATTGAAATAGTGCAGATAGAGTCGAAACACACCGCTGAAGAGGATCCAGACCACAATCGCCGTGATCGCTCCGGGGCTGATCCAAACCCATCTAAACTCGTCGAAACAGGGGACCCAGCTATAGACGACGGCGGTCGCGAACATCATTACTACGACGAGCGTCGCCCACTGGATCGTTGATAGCACCCACGGAGACGCGACTTCGAATCCCAACCCACCAAGAGCGACTTTCACGAGCGACCATCCGGCGGTGACACCCGCGACCACGATCGCAAGTAGGACGATGAATAGAAACGTCAGCACAACCGATTGGAGCTTTGTCTTCCACCATGCTCGCGCCTCCCTGAGTTCGTAAACACGGTTAAGGCCGGTACGTATGCTATCGACGCCAGCTGAGGCTGACCATAGCGTCACAAGCAATCCGAGTGTCAGCTTTCCGCTGGTGCTGCTCTCGATTATCTCGTCCATAGTTGTGAGCACAAGCTGATAGGCGCTGGACGGCATTATCTGTGCGAGATACTGGTAGAGCTGTCCGCGAAGTTCGTCGGTGGAATCGAGTACCATCCCGAAGATGCTGACGAGAAAAAGCAGAAGAGGGAAGAAGGCGAACGAGAAATAAAAGGCGACTTGAGCGGCGCTACTCGGCACGTCGGTGTCGAAAAACTTGGCGTAGAGTTCCCTAAAGAAAGTCTTCCACTCGAAATCCGAAAGAAAAGGCATTGGGTTTCATTATCGAAATTCCGACGGTGTATAGCAACATTTTTCCTAGGCGATGCTTTTGTAGACGCGGGTAACTCTCCGGTTAATACCGCACGTTATTTCGTACGAGATCGTATCGGTCGCACTAGCTAGATCCTCGGCAGTAACGCTCAGTCCGTCTTCCTCGCCGATCAGAACCGCCTCATCTCCGATCTGTACGCCGTCAACATTCGTGACGTCGAGTGTCGTCCAGTCCATCGAAACGCGGCCGGCGACAGGAACATAGATTCCGCGGATGATCGCTCTTCCGACATTCGAGAGCGTGCGGCTATACCCATCCTGATAGCCAATCGGTATTGTTGCGATTCGCGAATCCATACCGGCTGTGAATGTC
>JBDTSA010000370.1:0-3122 GCA_039931335.1 Acidobacteriota bacterium | reverse complement strand
GACTAAAGGCTCTCCGTGAGGCCGGGTCTTTAATTTTCCCACCCATGGTTTTGAATTCGGAATCGATAGACCGAGCCTGTGAAACAGGCGGAACGCGGGGCCGCCTGTTTCACACGCTTCATTATTAGCTCAAGAAAACTCTTCGTACACGTCCGCATAGATATCATTCGACGAGCCAGCTGTTCCCACGCGCCATATAAATATTTCAAATTTTATCCACGCATTATGTGGTACTGGAATACTAATTTCGCTCACGACTCTTGGTATCGGATAATATTTCCCGCCATCCCGCGGAACACGAAATAGTGAAAGGGCAGAACGGAATACCAGTAGAGCCGGCCGAGCAGTCCCTTTGGCCGGAAAGTGGCGGTTTGCTTTAGATAATCTTGTCCGTCTTTGCGGACGATCGCAAACTCCAGCCACGCTTCGCCCGGTAACTTCATTTCGGCATAGAGAAGCAGGCGCTTGTTCGGTTTGTCGGCGACCAATACTCGCCAAAAATCGAGCGTGTCGCCCGCGTTTATCGTATTGACATTCGTCCGGCCGCGCCGGAGTCCTACGCCGCCGAACATCTTGTCTATTACGCCCCGGATGGACCAGAGCCAGTTTGTGTAATACCAGCCACGATTCCCGCCGATCGACCAGATATTGTCGACCACCTGGTCGACATCGGTTGTGATCAGAACAGTCCGTTCATCGACGAGGCATCCGTTGACCGGCACTTCCATGTGCTCACGCAGCGAATTGTCCTTGTAGCTCGAAACAAGCGAATCTTTCCAACTTGAAACTACGCTGTTCTGCCCGATCTTCTGAAAAGCCAATCGGACCGCATCTCTATATCTCATTGGAACGATTCCGAGCCGTTCACCAAGGTCGTTTGGTTTCGCAACAACCTCGACCTTCATGCTGTTCACGAGATTCACGGCGAGCCGATAGGATGTACTGGTGACGAAATAGAGCCAATACGACGACAGCTTCGGCGTCATTACGGGGACGGTGAAGATGTAGCGTTTCAGCCCGCGGACCTCGGCAAATTGCCGCAGCATTTCCTTGTAGGTCATTACATCCGGACCGCCGATGTCGTAAGAGCTGCCGTATGTATCTTCGCGGAGGAGAACGCCCGTAAGAAACTCGAGGACGTTGCGTATCGCGATTGGCTGCGTTCGCGTGTCCAGCCATCTGGGCGTGATCATCACCGGTAATTTTTCGACGAGATCACGGATGATCTCAAACGACGAGCTACCGGAACCGACTATGATGGCCGCTTTGAGAGATGTGACGGGCACGCGGCTAGTGCGAAGAACCTCATCTACCTTTTTTCTCGACGCGAGGTGTTTCGAAAGCGTTTGTTCGTTCGTTATTCCGCCAAGATAAATTATCTGTTTCGCCGATGTTTGGTCTATCAGCTCAACAAAATTCAATGCGGCAGTCTTCTCCAGCTTTTCGAAACTTGAGGAGTCATCGTCGCTCATCGAATGGATCAAGTAGTAAGCGGCATCGATGTCCGTTAGCGCATTGTTTACGGAAACGTCACTCAAAAAATCTATTTCGAGAGCGCTGACGTTCGGATGTTTGTAGGCTCCCTCTCGTGGAAATCGATTCATGTCCCTAACGGCACACACAATCTCGCAGTTCCGCTCGATGAGAAGAGGCAAGAGGCGTTTTCCAATGTAGCCATTGGCGCCGGTGAGAAGGACCTTCATTGAAGCTAGTCTACTATCTTCGCTCCCGAAGTGCGGCCAGGACTTTCTCACCGCGCGGGGACAGGCGGTATCCCGGGCTTAGGCTTTCCGTTAGGCCGCTCGCTTTTAGTTTGCGCACCCAAGGTTTGAATTGCGGGATCGACAGCCCGAGAGTGTCGGCGAGTAGACCCGAGTAGGTTGCGGGCATGTCGTGTATGAGCTGAAGATATTCTTGCGTCCAAGGCCCGCGCTTGCTGCCTGCGTCGAGCTTTTTCAATTTCGCGATTATCTCGTCGAGTTCGTCATCGCCGAGATCAGCGTTCTCGCGTAAGGCTTTTCGCGGATCCTCGCCAGCGAAATGAACGCGGATGCGGTAGATCGGGTCGTCGCGGTAATTAAGATGCTCAATGAGATCACCGGCAGACGCATAGCCTGCGTTCCGTGCGTCGAGATCGGTAATGTCGAGTTCATCGACAACATCGACAGCGTCGATCCCGATCACACCGCCCTGCGTCATCTGCGAGCCACCCGCTTTCGCACCTGGCCGCGACCAGCGACGGAAGAGTGTTGTCATCTCGCCGGATTTTATTTTCTCGATTACGTCGTCTTTGATCAGCATTTTGACTGGAGCGCAGGCATCCTGCCTGCAACGTCGCGAAGCGACGTAAAACGCTAATGGCTCGACGAGATGCTTTTTCGGGCTTCGCCCTCATGCAGGCAGGGTGCCTGCGCTCCAGTCTAGAACCAGCTGCTTTTCGATTTCGATCCGCCGCCGAGGATGCCACCCAAGACACCACGAACGATCTGAGTACCGATCGAGCGCGCGATACTGCTGCTTGCGGATCGAACGACGCTCTTTGTGATCGACTCAGCAAACGTGTCGGGGGCGCGAGCGGCTGCGCGTTCCGTCTTTGCCTGTTTCACCGCTTCCTTCTCGGCATCTTCCTCGGCTTTGGCTTCGGCCGCAGCGGCAGCACGTTCCGTCGCGCGTTTCGACAAGATCTCGAATGCCGATTCGCGATCGAGCGGCTGCTCGTATTGCCCGGCGACAAGCGACGTGCTCATAAGCTGAGCTCGAACATCCGGCGTAACCGGGCCGATCTGGCTGACGGGCGGAACGACGAACGCGCGATCGACGACCGTCGGCACGCCTTTTTCGTCCAGTGTCGAGATCAGAACCTCACCGACGCCGAGCTCGGTGATCGTCTTCACCGTATCGAGCTTAGGATTTTCACGAAAGCTCTTTGCCGCGACGCTGACGGCTTCTTGTTCCTTCGGCGTATAAGCCCGAAGCGCGTGCTGAACGCGGTTGCCGAGCTGAGCGAGAACCTTGTCAGGTATGTCAGCCGGGCTTTGCGTGACGAAATAAACGCCAACACCTTTCGAGCGGATCAAGCGAACTACCTGTTCGATCTTTTCGACTAGCGACGTCGGCGCGTC
>JBDTSA010000369.1:0-3128 GCA_039931335.1 Acidobacteriota bacterium | reverse complement strand
CGTGGGAAAGCATTGCTCGAAGAGAGCCGTTATCAGTTTGCCAACTCTTTACCGATGGCGACTGACTCGCCGATCGCCTTAGAGTCAGCGAACGCGAATCGTTACATTTACCGGTCGGAAGGTGTGACAGACGCGGATGACGAGTATTCGGTGCAGGAAGCAACGCACTTTGAACCAGAGATGGGCAAACGCGGACGTTCATCGCGGAAGGCGGGGCAATCGACATCGGAAGCCGATCCGTTCGTCGATCGTAAATCGATTTCGGAAGTTCTCCACGACATCTACGACAAGAACGTCCAGTAGAAGATCGGAAAAGAAACGGGCTGCACGTTAGGCTCAGCCGAGATCAAACTCACCAGTACCAATCAAAGCAAATCACCCGAACCCAAAAAACTTCCGCAAGGATAAAAGCACTCCACCGTCGGCGCGTCCGAGCCCTTCTTCCTGATCTTGAGTCGAAACAAGTAACGTTCGTCGGTCTTCTATGATGTCGCAAATCGCTTTCATCAAGTGCGGGTTGGCTTCGAACAAGGGCCTGAGAGCCGTCTTCTTGATCTGAATGACCTCTGTCTCTTCTTCGGCGATCACCGTGGCGGTTCGCGGCTGGCCGGTCAGCAGGCTCATCTCGCCAAAAAAGTCGTTCGACCTGAGCGTGTTGATAGTCTTCTGATAATCGTTTTCGGGGATCTGAACCTTGACCCCACCGCGGACGATGACGAACATTGAATTGCCTTCCTGCCCGCGACGGACTATCGCCTCGCCCGGTGCATAGACGCGTGTCGACGACGCCTTCGCCAGCCTTGCGACCTCTTCATCGCCGAGAGGGGCAAAGATCGGGATCTCCTGCAGTTTCTCGGAAACGGTATTTATGTATTCGACGAACGTAGTCTCTTCCCGCTTCGGTTCCATGTAAACCGTCCGCGTTGGAAAGGCGAAACTAATCTTCTCGCGATTAAAGACATACCAGACGCGCTGGCGGATGAGCGCGTCGGTGTCCGGATATTTGCTGTAGTCGTCAATCCAATATTTTATTTCCCAGTCTAGACCGCTTTCTGCCAGGTTCCGTATCCGGACGATTGGCCTGATCTTTTGCGAAACGTTCTCTACCTGACGCACCGCGTCGCGGACCGCCTGGATCGTCTTTGCCGGCGAGTTCAGATAAAGCGTGTTAAAAAAAACGACGCGGGCGTTCAAGTTGTCGCGCGGAGCGACCTCTATCGTCTCCTTGCCCATAACCGAGTTGCTCATCACCAAAAGCTTGTTCTGGAATGTCCGGATCTTGACGCCGCGCCACGAGACGCTTTCGACGACGCCACCCTGCTGATTCGCCAAGGTCACGACATCGCCGACCTGAAACGGCTGGTCGGCCTGAAGCGCGATACCGGCAAAAAGATTGCCAAGCGTGTCCTGCAAGGCGAGACCGACAACGATACCGAGGATCGTCGAACCAGTAAACAGTGGAGCGAGTGGAACATTCGGATACTGGGTCTGAAAGATGATGAAAAAGGAAACGATGTAAATGATGATCGAAAGAACGGTCTTCACGAGAGACGAAACTTCCGATTGCGATCCACGGATCGTGGATACGATCATGGTGCCGACGAATCGTACGACTGAGATGACGAGTGCCATCCAAAGAAAGATTCGGAGAATTCGGAGCAGATTTATGACAAGGGAAACTGATGTTTCGACCATCATCCGGGGAGCTTGCTCGCCGGGTTGCGGAAGGGAATAGATGCCCTGAGGGCTGACGCTTATACCGTATTGGCCGAGGAAATAACTGTATATTCCGTCTTCGGCAAACGGCATCCCCACGACGAGAATTAGAAGGACGATTCCCGCAAAGAGAACAAAGACAACGGCTTTCTTCCTGAATTCGGAACCAGACATATGGGGTCTTTGGGCTAAAACATATCAGCTATTGTTTTACCAATCAACAAAAGCGACAAGATCGATATTACGATCGTCGTTGTCCCGGCCGCCAGATTAAGCCAGAGAGTATTTCGATACTCGCCCATGATCTCGCGATTGTTTGCGAGCGAGAGGACGGCGATAAGAATGATCGGCAGTAGTACGCCATTGACCGTCTGTGTAAAGAGGAGAAGTCTGATCTGCGGGATACCCGGCACTAGCGCGACGATCGACCCGATTAGGATAAGGACTGTAAAGATGCCGAGGAAGATCGGTGCTTCACGAAATGATCTCGACAGCCCCTTTTCAAACCCGAGCGCCTCGCTCAGCGAATACGCCGTCGCCAGCGGAAGTACGCCCATCGCAAGCATGGCCGCGCCGAAGAGCCCGATGGCGAATAAGTATTTCGCATACGAACCGGCGATCGGCACTAGTGACTCAGCCGCGGTCGCTGCGGAGTCGATGGTGGTGATCCCGGCGCTGTGCAGCGTCGCGGCGGTCGAAATTACAATGAATGCCGCTATCAAACATGAGAAGACGGTACCGACGATGACGTCTGCGCGAACGATCGATAGGTCATCTTTATCCATCTGCTTTTCGACCACAGACGACTGAACGAAGACCTGCATAAACGGGGTGATCGTCGTCCCGATCAGCGCCATGATCGTGAATAAGTAAACAGAATCGGTGCTGAACGACGGTTCGACAAATCCTTTTGCGACCTCGTTCCAGTTTGGCTTCGCAGCGAACGCCGAGATCACGTAGCAAAAGAAGACGAGGGACATGAGCAGGAACACTCGCTCAACTCGTTTCGGCGATCCGCGGACGACGAGCCACCAAATGATCGCCGCTGTCACCGGGATGGAGAAGAACCTCGGAACGCCGAGCAGCTCGGATGCCTGAGCTATGCCGACAAACTCGGAAATGATGACGCCAGTGTTCGCGACCAGCAAAGCGAGCATGATGAATGCGGTCCAACGCACGCCAAACTGCTCGCGTATGAGATCTGCGAGTCCTTGCCCGGTGACAACGCCCATGCGAACGCACATCTCCTGAACGATGATAAGGCTCACGACCATCGGGATGAACGCCCAGAGCATCGTGTATCCAAATCCGGCGCCGACGGTTGAATAAGTAGCGATTCCGCTGGCGTCGTTACCGGCGTTCGCCGCGATGATGCCAGGGCCAAGAATGGCGAGATAGGTAAAGAGGCGGTA
>JBDTSA010000368.1:0-3150 GCA_039931335.1 Acidobacteriota bacterium | reverse complement strand
CCTGCTTACCGTTGCGTGGAAAACGATCAAGATCGTTCCGCAATCCAGCGTCCTGTTGATTGAACGCCTCGGGCGTTTCCATCGCGTCGCACAAAGTGGCTTGAATGTGATCGTTCCGATAATCGATTCGCCACGGGCGGTCTATTGGACGAATATGCGGATGGGGATTACCTCGATAGACCTGCGCGAACAATATATCGACCTGCCGCCGCAGCCTGTCATCACACGGGATAATGTGACGATAAACGTCGACTCGGTTGTTTACTGGATGATCACGGATCCGATAAAGGCCGTTTACGAGATCAACGATCTTATCGGCAGTCTTGTGCAGTTGACGATCACCGGGATGCGCTCGGTCATGGGCGAGATGGACCTCGATCATACTTTGTCGTCCCGCGACCAGATCAACTCAAAGCTTCGGCTGATCCTCGATGAGGCGACGGACAAATGGGGCGTAAAGGTTACCCGCGTCGATGTAAAGAATATTAGTCCACCCGAAGACGTTCGGCTGACGATGGAGAAACAGATGACCGCGGAGCGTAACCGCCGGGCCTTGATCCTTCAGGCCGAGGGCGACAAGCAGGCGGCGATTACCCGCGCTGAGGGTGAGAAACAGGCAGCCGTGACGCGTTCCGAGGGAAACAAGCAGTCCGCGATCCTTGATGCCGAAGGCGCTGCCCAGGCGCGACTCGTCGCAGCCAGCGCCGAGGCGCAGGCGATCAATCAGATCAGTCAAATAATCGGAAGTCCGGAGCAGACGACACAGTATCTGATAACGGCGAGATACATTGAGTCTCTTCGTGACATGACACGCACGCAGAATTCGAAAGTTATCTTTATGCCAATGGAAACCTCTTCTATGCTATCGAGCATCGGAGCGATAAAAGAAGTCTTTGCGGAGACAGGCGAGAAAAAGGAGCCGTCGCAAAATCCGCCGTCGCGGTCTCCGCGTGAGCTGAATAAATAATTGGAGATAGTACTATGTTGAAATCGATTCTTATCCTGAGTGTCGTCGCTGTCTTTGGCATCTGCGCCGTCATCTGTCACCACAGCGATGCGGTGCTCGCATCTTCCCCATCCATTCTTGATTTCAAAATGAAAGACATTGATGGCAACGACGTAAAACTCAAAAAATACAAAGGTGATGTGCTTCTCGTCGTCAATACGGCGAGCAAGTGTGGCTACACGCCGCAATACGAGGGTCTTCAGGCGACGTATGAGAAGTACAAAGACCAGGGCTTTTACGTTCTCGGATTTCCGGCGAATAACTTCGGCGGGCAGGAACCAGGAACTGAAAAGGAAATCAAGGAATTCTGCGAATCGAAATACAAAGTGACGTTTCCGATGTTCGCGAAGATCTCCGTTAAGGGCGCGGATCAGGATCCGCTCTACGCTTATCTGACGGGCAAGGAAACAAATCCGGAATTCGCCGGCGACATCACCTGGAATTTCAATAAGTTTCTGATCGACCGCAAGGGCAAGATCGTCGCACGATTCAGCTCGAAGGATAAACCTGAGAGCGAAGCAGTGACGCAGGCGATCGAGAAATATCTGGCGATCAAATAGACGGCCCCAGCCTGGCGGTCGATATCACTGAATATACCGAGCCGGTTGTTTGAAGTGTGCTTTCGCATATGACGATCTCATTAACTTCGAACTCGACCGGCTCGATCTTTGTCTTCAGATGAATCGCGGCTAATTCCGATGCCTCGTCCGGATCCCGAACTCGTCCTATTGTGATGTGCGGCCGAAATGCCCTCGGTTCCTTCGGGTAGCCTAGGCCTTCACATACAGAATCCAATTCGCTGTACAGCGGGGTGACGGCTTGAGGGCGATCATCCAGTCCGATCCAGAGCACTCTCGGTCGTGATTCCCTGGGGAAAAGTCCGGTGCGCGACAGCCGGAGGCGAAACGCACGGTGCTTTGCCGCGATCTCGGCGACACTGCTCTGCAGCGCATCGAAAACATCGCTGCTGGTATTTCCGAGAAACTTCATCGTGATGTGAAGCTTTTCGGTGGTTTCCCAACTCACCCGAGCATCTGGAAACTTATTGCGTAGGTAATCGATATGACCGTCGCACACGGCACGAACTTGCTCTGAGATATCGATCGCTACGAATATTCGTCTTTCTTCCATTTTGCGGCTTATTTTACGCGCTGATAATATTCTCACCAACATATGAAGATCGCTAAGATCATCTTTGCATTTCTTGCTCTCGCGATCGTCGTCGTGAGCGGCTGTTCATACTGGATTTATAGTTCGCTGACAACTGTCCACGCACACGACAAAGCGAACGACTTTATTGTCATTGAGAAGGGTTCGTCGCCGGGGGCGATCGTCGACAAGCTCACGGCGGAAGGCGTGATCGCGAGTCCGTTCGCGACCAAGGCATATATCAGAGCGCTCGGCGACGCGACAAAACTTCAGGCTGGCGAATATCAATTTTACTCGCCCATCTCGCCGCTACAAGTTTTGAAGGAGCTCGAGAAGGGGGAGACTCAGACGATCAAGCTGACCATTCCCGAAGGATTCACACGATTTGATATCGCCAGGCGCATCGTAGAAAAGTTTCCTCAGGATCCTCCGATGACAGAACAGCAGGTTCTGCTGTTGATGGAAGATACGGACCTTATCCGCGATATCGCGCCCGAAGCAAAAAATCTCGAAGGCTATATGTACCCGAGCACATACAGCCTGCCGCGAGAATCAAAGCCGGTCGACATCATCAGGACGATGGTCGACCAGTTCAAGAAGATCTGGAAACCGGAATTGAACGCGTCGGCGAGATCGATCGGACGAACGCCGCACGAGATCGTCACCGTCGCATCGCTCATCGAAACAGAATCGGGGATCGAAAGCGAACGGCCAACCGTCGCGTCAGTGATCTACAATCGCCTGGCGAAAAGCATTCCGCTGGGCATCGATCAAACCGTTGTGTATATAGCGAAAATGCAAAACCGTTGGGAAGGAACTATCAACCGCAGCGATCTCGACGCCGATTCGCCCTACAACACGCGAAAGTACGGGGGCCTGCCGCCCGGGCCGATCTCTTCGGTCTCAGAAAGTGCAATCGCCGCCGCTTTGAGTCCTGCGAAGACCGATTACATTTACTACGTCCGAAATGTTCAGCTGAACGACGGCTCGCACTG
>JBDTSA010000367.1:0-3181 GCA_039931335.1 Acidobacteriota bacterium | reverse complement strand
CAAACTATCTGAAAAGGAGACTCCCTCTATGTCTTTCAATAAAATTATCATCGTTGGAAACCTCGGACGCGACCCGGAACTTCGCTACACGCCGCAGGGTGTTGCCGTCTGCAATTTCTCACTTGCGACCAATGAAAAGAAGCGCGATAAGTCTGGAGAAATGCAGGACGTGACGACGTGGTTCCGTGTCACTTTATGGCGTAACCAAGCCGAGAATGCTGCCAAGTATTTGACAAAAGGAAGCCCGGTTTATGTCGAGGGCCGGCTTGGAGTTGAAGAATGGACGGATCGCGACGGTAATAATCGCCATACGCTCGAGGTCCAGGGCACCGAAATGCACTTTATCAGCGCCGGGCGTGGCGGTGGTGGCGGGGATGAGTTCTCGGGCGAATCGTCGGCACCAGCGGAATTCGCTGGGCCCGCGGATCGATCGTCTGGTGCGGCGACGGCTCCTGCTCCGAGTGGAGACGACGATATACCCTTTTAGTTTTCGACTAATGATTTCTGGTTCGGGGCGAGCTGAGGACTCTTCGGCCGCCCCGCAATTGTTTAAGCGGAGGAGCCGATCTTTCGAAATCTTGCGTACCGGGCCTTAACGAGGTCGGACGGATCCATTTTTTGCAGTCCTTCCAAGTTTTTCTTGATCGCGATCTTCAATCTGTCTGCGATCTTTGAGAACGCATTTTTCTTTTTAGAATCACTGCTGTCCTCGTTATCGATCTCCCAAGCTGCGTCTTCGGCGATGATCTCATCGATCACGCCGAACTGCATAAGGTCAGAGGCGGTAAGTCGCAACGCCGCTGCTGCGAGATCCGCCTTCGCCGAATCCTTCCACAAGATCGCCGCGCAGCCTTCCGGCGAGATCACCGAATAGACCGCGTTCTCCATCATGAGCACACGAGCACCTATTCCGATTGCGAGCGCGCCGCCGGAACCGCCTTCGCCAAGCACAACGACGATGATCGGAACTCTCAGGCCGGCCATTTCGCGAAGATTGAATGCGATCGCTTCGGCCTGGCCGCGTTCCTCGGCATCGATACCCGGATAGGCACCGGGGGTGTCGATAAACGAGATTATCGGGCGCCCAAATTTTTCGGCCAGTCTCATCAGGCGGAGTGCCTTTCGATATCCCTCGGGTTTGGGCATACCAAAGTTTCGATATCGCCGCTGATTCGTATCCCGCCCCTTCTGTTGGCCGACAACGAGGACCTCAACGCCATCCACTTTCGCGAATCCAGCCACGAGCGCAGGATCATCGGCGTAACGCCTGTCGCCGTGAAGCTCGACAAAATCTTCGAAGATAGCAGCGAACAAATCTGTAGAGTAAGGGCGATCCGGATGCCTGGCTGTTTGAACGCGTTCTATCGCACTCTTGTTGGTGTCTTCTGCCATACGTGTTGCACTCATAATATCCAATTAACCTCACAGCCGCGATTTCGTAACTGGTTTTCAAGATTACTCGAACCTTGAATTCGAATAGGTTCGGAGTGGAGCTTAATCTTCAGATCGTCCACGGCGAGATCGAGATACACCTCGCACTTACCGCTTGCACTATTCAAAAGCGTGAGAAGGTCGTGCAAGTATTCGTCGTTAACTTTGTTAGTCGGGAGTGTGATATCGACCGATTTCGCATTTCCCGGGAGAGCCTCCTTTAGAGATCGGGCTTCGTTGAGGATGATAGTTATGTCCATTCCTTCGGCCGATTCAACTCGGCCTTCAACGATCAGCAGTTCATCATTTTTGAGGAGGTGCGCAAACTTACCGTATGCCTCGGACCACGCGAGACACTTGACGCCCGCGGATTCGTCCTCGAACCGAAACATGCAAAAGCGATTGCCTTTTTTGCTCTGACGAACCTGGAACGCCGAGACGATCCCGGCCAGAACGATCGTTTCGCCGGCGCGCAATTCACCGTAATCGGCGATGTTCCGGATGCGGAGGCCGGTCACAATGTCTTTGTAGTTATCAAGCGGATGCACGGAAAGATAAAACCCGACAGCAGCCTTCTCCTGTGTCGAGATCTCACTCTGTGACCATGCACGAACATCCGGCAGCGATTGGTCGAACACATCGGTTGCGCTGTCTCCGCCAAACAACCCGCTTTGTCCACGTTCCCGATCGCTCCATGCCTTCTGGCTGACAGATAGGGCGAGGTCGATCCCCGCAAAAAGATTTGCACGCCACTGGCCGACGGTCATATCCGCCGGGATAAGTGAATCGAACGCTCCGGACGTGATCAGGCTCTCGAGACCGCGCCGGCCGATCGCTCCCTGATCGATCCTCGAAACAAAATCGAAAAGAGAAGTAAACTTTCCAGCCTTTCGCGCATCGACGACTGCTTTGACGGTCGACGAACCGATTCCCTTAATAGCGCTGAGTCCAAAGCGCACCGCTTCGTCAGACGGTGTAAATCCTTCGTCGCTTTCGTTCACGTCCGGTGGCAGAAGACGAAGGCCCATCGACCGGAGCTCCGTCGAATATTTGTAGACTTTCGCACTGTCATCGGCTTCGTGCGATAGTACGGCGGCGTAAAAATATGCGGGATAATGCGCCTTCAAGTACGCCGTCTGGAAAGCGAGGTACGCATAGGCGATCGAGTGACTGCGATTGAAGCCGTAATCCGCAAACTGCGCCATCAGTTTGAAGATCGATTCCGCCTTATCCTTCGCGATCTTGTTCGCAACGGCGCCCGAAACAAACTTTTCTTCATGGACCGCCATCTCTTCGCGCTTCTTCTTGCCCATCGCGCGGCGCATCATGTCCGCTTCGCCGAGACTGTAGCCCGCGAGTTTTTGGGCGAGCTGCATGATCTGCTCCTGATAGACAAGAACGCCGTAAGTATTCGCGAGGATCTCCTTCATCTCGGGGATGAGATATCGGACTTGCTTTTCTCCGCGATGGCGAGCGATATAGTCATCGATCATTCCGCCGTCGATAGGTCCAGGCCTGTAAAGCGCATTCAAGGCCGAAAGATCTTCGAGCTCTTTCGGCTTCAGCCGACGACAAATCTCCTGCATTCCCCCCGACTCAAACTGGAACACAGCGTCGGTCCGTCCGTCGCCGAACAACTGCATCGTCTTTTCATCATTCAGCGAGATCTTGCTCCAATCGATCTCGACAGCGGTTCGCGATTTGAGTGACAGCAGACAATCGTTGATGACGGTCAGCGTTGTCAGCGCCA
>JBDTSA010000366.1:0-3183 GCA_039931335.1 Acidobacteriota bacterium | reverse complement strand
GACCCATATCCGATTGAGGTCTTCCTTACCGATAAGCAGTTCCTCTTTACGGGTTCCTGAACGCTGGAGATCGATGGCCGGATAGAGACGCTTGTCAGACAATCGGCGATCTAGATAGATCTCAGAGTTGCCGGTTCCTTTGAACTCTTCGAAGATGACATCGTCCATACGCGAGCCGGTATCGATAAGTGCGGTCGCGATGATCGTCAATGAGCCGCCTTCTTCGATGTTCCGGGCCGCACCAAAAAAACGCTTCGGCCGCTGAAGAGCATTCGAATCGATACCACCTGACAGGATCTTGCCCGACGGCGGGACGACCGCGTTGTGCGCACGTGCAAGACGGGTGATCGAATCAAGCAGAATTACAACGTCACGTTTGTGCTCAACCAGACGTTTCGCTTTCTCGATGACCATGTCGGCGACCTGAACGTGGCGTGTCGGTGGCTCGTCAAACGTCGAACTTATGACCTCGCCTTTGACGGTACGCTGCATATCCGTGACTTCTTCCGGGCGTTCGTCGATCAAGAGAACGATAAGTGTCGTTTCAGGATGATTCTCTGTGACCGAATTTGCGATCGTCTGCAAGAGCATCGTCTTACCGGTTCGCGGCGGAGCGACGATGACCGCACGCTGGCCTTTGCCGATCGGTGTCACAAGATCCATCACGCGGGCCGCGATATTCTCGGTTTCGGTCTCCATTCGAAGCTGCTCGTCCGGATAAAGAGGAGTCAGATTGTCGAAGAAAACTTTTTCGCGCGATTGTTCCGGCGCTTCGAAGTTGATCGCCTCGACCTTGATCAGAGCGAAGTACCGTTCGCCTTCTTTCGGAGGCCGAATCTGTCCCGAGACCGTATCACCAGTCCGAAGATCGAATTTGCGGATCTGCGACGGGCTGACGTAAATGTCGTCGGGACCCGGTAGGTAGTTGTACTCCGGTGCACGCAAAAAGCCGAAACCGTCCGGCAAAGTTTCAAGCACGCCTTCCGAAAAGATCAAACCGCTTTTTTCTGTCTGTGCAGCGAGCACCTTGAAGATCAACTCTTGCTTACGCAAGCCGCTCGCGCCCTCAATCCCCATCTCCTTTGCGATATGCGTCAGCTCGCTGATCGACATATCTTTGAGGTCAGAAATGTTCAAAAGTTCGGAGCCGGTGTTGCCGCCGTTAGCAGGCTTAGCATCAGCTTTGGGTTGTTCGGTCTCTTCCCCGTTAACCATCTCCTCGCCTTCGGGGCTGTCGCCGTCCGACCTAGCCGATCGAGCCCTGCCGCGTGGTGTTGTTTTTGTGGTTGCCATTGTATTTTTCCGTTTGATGTGGAATTTTAGAAGCGTTGATTCACGCTCAGAGGTTTAAGTTGTTCAAAGAATAAAGCCTTCAAAATGCTTTGAGATTAAAGGTGGAGATTCTTAGTATGGATAAGTCTGTAGTATAAAATGCGTCTTGAGAAGCCTCAAGAACCCTCGAGTTTTCGGGATAACTAGATTATTACTACAATGAAACGAATAAAGCAAATAATATTTCTGAATTTTCTTGAGCATTTAGCTCATCGCGGCGGAGATCGTCGACCATACGGCGTCACGCCCTTTTCCGGTCTGCGACGAGTACGTGATCACCTTGCTGCCCGGCATTTCAGTCTCAATTAATCGGACCTGTTTGGTGAGCTCGTTCGAAGAAAGCTTATCCGCCTTGGTCGCGACGACGACGTGTTCCTTTTCATTGAAGACGAGCCATTCGTGAAGCTGCAGATCTAGTTGTGAAGGCTTATGCCGCGAGTCGACGAGCTGTATACACAAAGCCAATTGTTCGCGGTCGGAAAGATATTCCTCCGCCATCTTTCCCCAATCCGCTCTCATCGATTTTGAGACTTTGGCGAAGCCGTAGCCCGGAAGATCCACAAAATAGAAGCCCGTGTGGTCAGAGCCAGTTGGAGCGGAAGCTGGAGTCTTAGAATTTATCAAAAAGTAATTGATGCTCTGAGTGCGACCCGGCGTGTTTGAGGTTCGGGCCAGCCCCTTGCGCTGGAGCAGCGAATTCAGGAGCGACGATTTTCCGACGTTCGATCGGCCGAGAAATGCGATCTCGGGCCGCCGGTCGACCGGCCAGTGAGCGCGCTCGAAGGCGCTTTTAACAAACTCTGCAGACGTGATCTTCATGTCGGATAATTATACGGGAAAGACACGGCGATCCAACCAGGCGCCAAAAAGCCTTCGCCGTTAGATCGAAGGCTGATGGAAATACCATTCTCTTATTCGATCGAAGTCGTGACGTCCGCCGGCGGCGTGTCAGCACTCCAGAGCTGCGGCGTCTCGAGGACCTCGTCCGTTTTGTCTGATTCGATCGCGAATTTCAAAACCTCGTCGATCATATCGACCGTGTGGATCGTCAGCTCCTCGCGAACTTCTTCCGGAATATCGGCAAGATCCTTTTCGTTCTCTTTCGAAAGTATCAGCGTCTTTAGCCCGAATCGATGGGCCGCCAGAAGCTTCTCTTTCACACCGCCGATCGGAAGCACCTTGCCGCGCAACGTTATCTCACCCGTCATCGCAACGTCGTGTCGTGCCCGTTTCTTTGTGAGGGCCGAGACCATCGCGGTCGCGATCGTTATTCCCGCACTCGGTCCATCCTTCGGTATCGCGCCTTCCGGAACGTGAATGTGAAGGTCCTTTTCACGAAAATCTTTCGGATCGATACCAAGCTCTTCAGCACGCGAGCGCACGCATGTCAGCGCCGCCCGGGCGGATTCCTGCATCACTTCGCCGAGCTTACCCGTCAGCGTCACCTCGCCCTTACCGGCAACCAGAGTTGCTTCGACCTGGAGTACATCGCCGCCGACTTCCGTCCACGCCAAACCGTTCACGAGGCCGATCTCGCTCTTTCGTGCGATGTCCTGTTTGCGGAATCGGATCGTGCCGAGCAATTCCCTCACCTTCTCAGCGTCGATGACAACGCGGAAGTCGTCCTTATCTTCGGCAAGCACATACTTTCTCGCGATCTTGCGCAGACACGAGCCGATCTCGCGTTCGAGATTTCTCACACCCGCTTCGCGCGTGTAATGCCTTATCGTTTCGAGGATACCGTCGTCGGTGAACTTAACTTTTTCAGGATCGATGCCGTTATGCTCGCACTGCTTTTCGATAAGGTGACGCTTTGCGATCTCGAGTTTCTCCCGTTCGGTGTATCCCGAG
>JBDTSA010000365.1:0-3189 GCA_039931335.1 Acidobacteriota bacterium | reverse complement strand
CATCGGGCGACATCATATTGTGGCCCTCTTCGGCTCCGAAGATCTCTTTGTAAAATTTAAGTGCGGCGAGACCGTCACTGACGATCAAATGCGGAATGAACTGGTCTTGGACTGGCATCGTTTTCTTCTGATTGCTTTGCCGCGTAGCGGTCGCATGAATTTAGCCGTGGCCTTCAGGCCACGGTCAGCCAATAACAAAGATCCCGTCGCGTAGCGGCGGCTGAATTTGCATTTGTGTTCAATCGCCGCTGACGCGGCGAAATCAAATTTTCAAGGCTACCGTGGCCTCAAGGCCACGGCTAAATTCATGCGACCGCTCCGCGGCGCCCCCCTTCGGCCGCTACGCGACCAGTTTCCGCGGTGGAGGTTGAGATTCTATTGCGGAAGGTTGATGCAGGTCCTGAATTGTTTTGAATTCTTCAGAACGATGTGGCTTTCGCACACCGAACGGCGGATCTGTTAGCTCACCTAATCGACTTCTATGAGTTGTCCCGACCGCAAATCAAAGACGAGAAGGCCTTCAGTTGATTCGATACCCCATGGTTGTTCGGTTGAAACCGTAATGATGTCAATATCGGTATCAAGGGAGCCTTTCAAGACTTCGCAACCGATGACTCCCTCAGCTGGATAACTACTACTCTCATTCAAATCGCTCAGGGTGACAACCGGAACCTTTTCAATAAACAAATGCTCTTTACCGTGTGCGTCAATCAACAAGCATTCTACGAATCCCGGCTGATGATCATCAACAAAGCGGGTGATTTCTACTTTGATCGCTAACATCTATCCGCCACCATTTCCACCACACCCGTATTTAACCTCACCCGCCTTAGTCACGTCGTACCAGAATTTTTGCATGTCCCAGGCAGCGGTCGGGCAGCGTTCGGCGCAGAGGCCGCAGTGGAGGCAGACGTCTTCGTCCTTGACCATGATGCGCTTTGTCTGCGGCAGAATGTCCGATACGTAGAGGTCCTGTGTGAGATTGAGGGCGGGAACTTTTGTTCGCGATCGAAGATCTTCTTCGTCGCCGTTCGCGGTGAAAGTGATGCAGGCGGTCGGGCAGATGTCGACGCACGCGTCGCACTCGATACACTTTGGCGCGTCGAAGACAGTTTGCACGTCACAGTTAAGACAGCGCTCTGCTTCTTTGTAACCGGCGAGCGGGTCGAAGCCCATCTCGACTTCCTGCTTGCGATTAATGAGGGTCTTTGTCTTCGGCGCCTGAGGCACGACGAGGCGGTCGTATTCGTCGATCTCGCTGTCGTATGCCCATTCGTGAATGCCCATCTTTTGCGAGACGAGATTGACCATCGGGTTCAGGCGATTGGTGAGTAGATTTTTGCCATTGCAAAGCAGGTCGATCGAGACCGCGGCCTGATGTCCGTGAGCGACGGCCGTGATGACATTCTCGGGACCGAACGCGGCGTCACCGCCAAAGAAAACTTTCGGATGCGTGGATTGGAAAGTCGTTTTATCGACGATGGGCATCTCCCACTTGTCGAAATCGACACCGATGTTGCGCTCGATCCACGGGAACGCATTCTCCTGACCGATCGCGACTAGCACGTCGTCTGCGGGATAGAAAACTTCGGGCTCGCCGGTGGGGATGAGCGAACGCTTTCCGTTTTCGTCGTACTTCGCTTCTACCTTTTCGAACATGACGCCCTTGAGACGGCCTTTGCGAGGCTCGTTACTATCGCGCCCACCCACTACCGCAGGTGGTACCGACAAATCCGTCTCTGCGTCTCCGCGTCTCGGCGGTTCACCATCTTCGTATTCGATCACAAACGATTTCGGCACGTGGTTGTCGATGATCGGGATGTCTTCGTGTTGTGCGTCTTCTTTTTCCCACGGCGATGCCTTCATCTCGGCGAACGGCGAGCGGACGATGACTTTCACGTCTTCACCGCCGACACGACGCGCCGTGCGGCAGCAGTCCATCGCGGTGTTTCCGCCGCCGAGCACGATGACGGTTTTTCCGATCTTACTCGTGTGCTCGAAGGCGACGCTGTTGAGCCAGTTGATGCCGATGTGAATGTTCGCCGTGCCTTCTTCGCGGCCGGGAATCTTCAGCTCGCGTCCGCGCGGTGCGCCGGTGCCGACAAACACCGCGTCGTAATCCTGCTCGAGCACTTCCTTCAGTGACGAGACGTAATTTTTGAAATGCGTATGAATGCCCATGTCGAGGATGTAATTTACTTCTTCGTCGAGGACCGTCTCGGGCAGACGGAACGCAGGGATCTGGCTGAGCATAAAGCCGCCGCCCTTGTACTGTTCGTCGAACAGATGGATCTCGTAACCAAGCGGTGCGAGATCCCGCGCAACGGTTAGCGACGCCGGGCCCGCGCCGATCAATGCGATCTTTTTACCGTTCGCGGCAAACGGTGCCTGCGGCATCAAATGTTTGACTTCGTCTTTATTGTCCGCTGCGACGCGCTTAAGGCGGCAGATCGCCACAGGTTCTTCATCGATACGTCCACGGCGACACGCCGGCTCGCAAGGTCGATCGCACGTGCGTCCGAGGATCCCGGGGAACACATTGGAATCCCAGTTGATCATGTACGCTTCGGTGTACTTACCTTCGGCGATGAGGCGTATGTACTCCGGCACCGGCGTATGAGCCGGACACGCGTACTGGCAGTCCACTACCTTGTGGAAATATTCGGGATCGTTGATGTTTGTCGGTTTCACGAGGATCTCCGTCTTTTAATCACGCGCGAGGCGTAAAGTGTTCATCAAAAATAATACACTTTCTCGCTGAACTTCAATCACCTCAGCGAACTTTCAACGTAAGTTCTATGATTCAGACGGTCTCGGGGGAGGCACCCGTTGCTTTCGTAATTTCCTCCACCAGAGAAACAAAAGGACAAGGAGTAGGATCGACGGCAGAAGACCGACGACCAGCCCCTTCACGAAAATAAAATTCGCCATCCCGGTATCGATGTCATGTCGGTGGTTCCAGACCTCAACGATCTTGCCATCCCGAAATCGAAACACATTGATGATCGGGATGTGCTCGTTGCCCCCGAGTATCTTCATCCACCACACGTTCGGTTCGAAATACCACTGCCAACGCGTAGCGACGAGGTCACCCTCGGCGATCTGGTAGTCGATAGTGCCAGTCATCGAGCCGCGATCCCAAAAGTATTGCGCGATCTTTTTCTGCTCCTCGGCCTGCTCCATCGAATT
>JBDTSA010000364.1:0-3202 GCA_039931335.1 Acidobacteriota bacterium | reverse complement strand
CCGCAAAGCTCTGGCGTGACGAATACGAGGATGACGATAAGGTGTGGTTCGGGAACACGATCGATCTCGTCCGCCAACGGTTCTTTACCCTCAAGGATTTTGTAAACCAGGGCCGGGCGTATTTCAGCGAGGACTACGATTTCGACGCGGCAGCGGTCGTAAAAAATCTCACGAAGTTTCCGGATCTGCGCAATTGGCTGCCGGAACTCGCCGATCGGTTCGAACCGATGGAATCATTTACCGAAGCCGAGATCGAAACAGTGGTCAAAGCGTTCACCGAAGAGAAAGGAACAAAGCTTGGCGTGATCATGAACGGAGCTCGCACACTGCTCACCGGAGTTGCTGTCGGACCATCGATGCTTTCAGTTTTTGAAACGCTCGGAAAAGAAAGGACGATCATGCGGCTGAAGAGCCAGGTCGCTTGGAATTAGTAAGGAGACGAACATGAAGGGATTTAAATCGAACATTGAAAAGGACACGCTAAAGAACAAGAACTTTCGAAAGGTGCTTTACTCGGCATCACACTGCCAGCTAGTTCTCATGAGCCTCAAGCCGAAGGAAGAGATCGGTCTCGAAACACACAAGGAGAATGATCAGTTTTTCAGGTTTGAGGCCGGCCGCGGCCGGGTTGAGATCGACGGTAATAAATACACCGTAAAAGACGGCGACGCCGTGATCATTCCGGCGGGTGCGAAACACAACGTCATCAACACATCCGCGACCGAAGATCTGAAGATGTACACGATCTACTCACCGCCTCATCACAAGGACCAGATCGTCCGCAAGACCAAAGAGGAAGCTGAGGCGAACGACGAAGAGTTCGACGGAAAGACGACTGAAAAGATAAAAAAGTAAGAGGCGCAACTATTACACTTCGATAATTCTTCTCTTCACCGGCGACGAGAGCACGATCGTCGTCGTCGTTATGCCGTAAGGCACAAGCCGGTCGATGACTTCCTGCAGATGCTCAACGGATGACACCGCGACTTTCATGATGAATGAATCGCCGCCAGTGCCGCGATGGCATTCGAGCACCTCGTTCGACTGCTCGGCGACCTCTATGATGTGACTGTAATCGACACCGGTAATGCTCATCCGCACGAATGCGGTGATCGGTAAACCGACCTTCGCCGTATCGATCTCGGCCCGGTATCCGGTGATTACTCCGGCATCCTCCAGCTTCCTCACCCGCTCAATCACGGCCGGCGTAGTTAACCCCACGCGGCGGCCGAGCTCGGCATAGCTGACCCGCGCATCCCGCTGCAATTCCTTCAGTATGTTTCGATCAATTTCGTCAATCACGCGTGTCGCCTTAGATCGTTAGGTAATCATGTGGCATAAACTAACAATCTGCGGCGATTCTAGCATATTAACTTACGATTGGTATTCAGCATCTTTATCGGTTCGATTAGAATTAGTTCTCGCGGATAACGCAGAACTTCCCGAGGACATCAAAGCCTATGACCGGAGCCGCCATGCTTACCGAAACTGCCACGACCGTAGACCCTGCTTTTAGCGTCGACAACATTCACATTTCGGACGCGGACCTGCCGCCATTTAACGACATGCCGTTCGAGGATATCGAGGAGTTACATCTCGATCACCCGGGCGCCAGCGACCTCGAATATCGTAAGCGGCGCGATTACATCGCGAGCCTCTCGAAGAAGTTTCGCGAGACCGGCGTGATTAATGATGTCGAGTACAACGAGGACGAGCAGGGCATCTGGCGGCACGTCGCAACGCGGCTTGAAGAGCTTCATCAGAAACACGCGAGCCCATTCTACCTGCAAGCAAAACGCGACCTCGGGATCTCGACCGAGCGGATCCCGCAGCTCACGGAAATGAACCGCCGGCTTAAAGAGTTGACGAACTTTCGTCTCGCGCCGGTTGAAGGCCTCGTCGATACGCGCGCATTTCTGAGCTGGCTCTCGTGGCGGACGATGCTCTCGACTCAGTACATTCGTCATCATTCGCGCCCCGAATACACGCCGGAACCCGACATCGTTCACGAAGCGATCGGACACATACCGATGTTCACGAATCCGAACTTCGCGGATTACTCGCAGTTCATCGGACATGGTGCACGGATCGCGACGGATGAGCAGATCGAGGAACTTGGACGACTTTATTGGTTCACAGTTGAGTTCGGCCTTGTCGAAGATGACGGCGATATCAAGGCATACGGCGCCGGATTGCTATCAAGCTTCGGCGAACTCGAGCATGCCTTCAGCGATAAGGTTGAGCGGCGGCCGTTCGACCTCGAACAGGTGATTAATCACGACTTCACCTACTCCGATATGCAGACGGTCCTTTACGTGATCCCGTCGTATGCGGAGCTAAAGGAAGTTACGCGAAATTATATTTCAAGATTTAAGGGTTAGTGCGCTGGATTGACTCAATAGTTCTTTGACAGTTTGCACGAGCGTTTCGGGCTCGTAGGGTTTTACGAGGTAGCGGTCGGCTCCGGTATGTATAGCAAGATCGATTTCCTTGCGTTGACCGATCGCCGACGTAAACACGATCGGTACCGTCGGGCTAAGCTGACGGATCTTCTCGCACAGCTCGATGCCTGATCCGTCCGGCAGCCAATTGTCGAGAATGTAGATATCGAACTTCTCCGACTCGATTAGTGCTTCGGCGGCTGCGACGGAACTGACGGTCGTGAAATCGTAATCGGTCATTACGAAACGCAGGACCTCACACGTGTCAGGGTCGTCTTCGACGCACAGAATCCGCCTTGGGGCTGATTTGTCAGGTTCTTCTGTCACTATTTTTTCGACTTGAGGAGAAGCGATCGTTAGTTTGAACTAGACAGCAACTCTTGTCTGTCGGATGTCCGACATAGCCGTAAAATTGTTGTCTGCAAGAAACTTCTCGTACTCGTCCTTAACGATCCGATAGCAGTCGCAAGCTGACGCACGAAGTCGCTCGAGGTCAATGATCTCCACCCGGCCGCGGGCGTACCGGATAGATCCGTTGCGCTGCAGCGCAGTGGCGATGAGGCCGACGCTTGTACGTTGAACGCCGAGCATGTGTGCAAGGAATTCCTGCGTCACGTTAAGGTGACGGTTGCCGGATCGCTCACACATGACGGTCAGCCATCGACACAGCCGCGCTTCGATTGTGTGAAAGTGATTACAGACGCAGGTCTGTGACATCTGTTTTAGGATGACGTACGCAAATCGAAGGGCCGCATCGTGGA
>JBDTSA010000363.1:0-3222 GCA_039931335.1 Acidobacteriota bacterium | reverse complement strand
CATTTTCGGATCGAGGTGATCGAGAAACGATTCGGTCTTTCGGTCGAGCGGTACGCGATTGACGGCAACCGTGACAATCTCGGCTCCCGAAGCCGCATGTGCTGCCTTCATCTCTTCGATTGAACGATACTTTCCTGTTCCGATGATGAGGCGGGACGAGAATTCTTTTCCTGCAAGTGTAAATTTATCTGTCATTGGACAGGACGATTTTCCCGCAAAGGAGGCGCGAAGACAAGGAGCAGGTGAGAAAGGCAGACGGGATGCAGGAATATCGTCTGGACGGTTTTTCGTATTTGCGAGAAAATCTATTCGTATGAAGATTACGATCAACGGCGAAATCAAAGAGCTCGAGAGCCAGGTCAATCTAACCCGGCTTCTCGAGCTTTATTCATTGCCATCGAAGCGGATAGCAGTCGAACTTAATCGCGAGGTCGTACGCAAAAAAGATTGGGAGAATATCGTGGTCAAAGACGCCGACCGGATCGAGATCGTCCACTTCGTCGGCGGCGGCTAGGGCGAAGGCGATCTCCGCGTCTCCCCGTCTAGCTGTCTTCCCTTCTTTCTTATCCGTGCGTGATCGCCCGCCGCAGCTCCACTTCTTCTCCGTCGCTTACGGCTCTTGCGAGCAGTGCGGCACGGCCCGTATTAAAATTCGGGAGCTGAAGATTAACTTTTGCGAGACCGTTCTCATCCGTCGATGCGTGAAAGATCAAGGGGCGGAAACTTGACCCGAGGATCTTGACCATGACCTGTGCGGTGCCGACAACCTTTCGGTCCGTTCCGCGGCAGACCATGAAGACGACGTTCTTACGCTCGCCGCCTTTAAACTTCGCCTCGCCGAGCAGCTCAATACTCAATTTTTTGTTTGCGGGACGCTCGGTACCGAGCATATCGCTGACGATCTCGACAGCCTCATCGGGCAAGATCACATCGTCGGCCGAGAGCGTGGTGGTTGGGCGGGCGATGGGCTCGACGCCGGAGCGTTGAATCGGAACATCGAGAATGCCGCCGAATCTCGGTTTCGGGATCGGTAGGAATAGTTCTTCGAATTCGTCGACAATGTCGCCGTTCGTTTTCGCCTTTCCATTCGCCCGAACGGGCTCGACAAATACCGGCTTGCTCGCGTCGGCCGCAGCGACCGATTCGCGCAGCGTCATCTGTCTCAAATCCTCGATTCGCCCAGCCTGGATCGCCGCGCAGATCAGTTTATGCTGACGTTGTAATCGTGCTTCAAGGGCCAGTTCGTCGAAGTCGCCTTCGAGTAGGTCGTCGTACGGCGATCGCTTACTTGCAAGAATAGTCCCCCGATCGTAAACGAGGGACAAAATGATGGGCTTCGCCAAACCTTTGTCTTCGGTCTGGACGTGATAGGTAACCCCTTCAAATTCTATGTCTGTATTATAGCCAGTGATCACGGTGTAAGCAGTCGAGATATGCGAGGTAGGACGGAGCGAGAAGGAACTGATCGCCAGTAAAAATTTAGCACAGCACGGCGATTTTGGTCAACGATTTATGTCGCCCCGAATACTCGCAACTTCCGCATAATCACCCGATTTTCACTGCGTCGCAAAGCCATAACCATCTCCTTGACACACATATCCGCTTCACTTACGATTGAGTTTGTTCCGATATTCATAATTTCCGCGCCTGATACGTCGAGTATCTGCTCGAGCTCCGGCCGGACTGAGAGAATCTAAATGGCCCAACACAGTCTGATGGAATATGCGCCGATCGCGATAATGTTCCTGGTGGCGATCGGTTTTGCGGGAAGCCAGCTTCTTGTCACACAGCTCATCGGTCCGCGTAAGCGCACCGCGACAAAGCTCATGCCGTACGAATGCGGCAAAGACCCCATCGGCTCGGCTCGCGATCGCTATTCCATCAAGTTCTACACCGTCGCGGTCATTTTTCTGCTGTTCGATATTGAAGTCCTGTTCATAATTCCTTTCGCCGTTGCCTTTAAAAGCTTGCTCGCCGAACAAAAGATCAGCGGCATCGCATTTGGCACGATCGCATTTTTGGAAATCCTCGCGTTCGTCGCGACGCTTGTTGTCGGTTACATCTATGTTTGGAAGAAAGGGACGTTCGACTGGGGGCTGCAGGCCCGAGCCGAGGCTCGAGAAGAAGCCAAGTTGATGGCAAAGAGGCGTCGCGAAGCGGCTCAGCCGGCAAGGATAGCCGCGTAAGGATTTTTGGTTCGGAAGTGCCTTTTGTCGGCAATCCAAAATCTAAAATCCAAAATCCAAAATCGCAAGATGGGTTTAGAAAATACATTATTTGAATCGTTGCCCGACGTGGTAACCGTCAAGCTCGACGCCGTGGTCAACTGGGCTCGTAAAAGCAGCCTGTGGCCCGCGACGTTCGGCCTCGCCTGCTGCGCGATCGAGATGATGAATACGGTTTCGGCGCGAAATGATCTTTCAAGGTTCGGAGCGGAGACATTCCGCGCCTCGCCCCGGCAGGCCGACGTAATGATCGTTTCAGGCCGCGTTTCGCGAAAGATGGCCCCCGTGTTGCGACGCATTTACGACCAGATGCCGGAACCGAAATGGGTGATCTCTATGGGCGCATGTGCGACCTCGGGCGGCGTATTCGACAATTACGCGATCGTTCAGGGTGTCGACAAGATCGTTCCGGTCGATATCTACGTGCCGGGCTGTCCGCCGCGGCCGGAAATGCTCGTGCATGCGATCACGATGCTGCAGGACAAGATCATGAAGGAATCGGTCAAGGACCGCCGCGACACTTTCGAACCGGAATCGCGGGTCTCGACCGTACCCGGAACGCTTCCTGTGACCGAAGGTACAGCACTCGAGAAAGAAACCAAGATCGAAGTAGCTCAGAATCAGGTTTCGAGACCTTATACGATCCCTTCGCGACACGAGAAAAGGCGATCTTCGTAAGGAAGTCTTTTACCGCAGAGACGCCGAGAAGCAGAGCAGTAAATATTGTGAACTCTGCGACTCCGCGTCTCTGCGATGTATGTAAACGAGATTTATGACCGAAAAGCTTCGGGAGTTTGTCGATAGATTAAGGGCGGAGAACGGCGATTGGGTATCGGACGTCGCGGAGGGGCACGGAGAAGTCACAGTGTACGTCGCGCGTGATTCGATCGTCGACGTGTGCTCGTTTCTGAAGAACGAACATGAATTCGATATGCTGGCGGATCTTTGCGGCGGTGATCGCGGCCCGGAAGAGGATCCGCGGTTCGAGGTTAACTAC
>JBDTSA010000362.1:0-3234 GCA_039931335.1 Acidobacteriota bacterium | reverse complement strand
GCCGAGTTGAGCGTCAATCCCGCGGGCAGCGACGGACCATTCGCAAGCTGGAAAGTATACGGTGCGGCTCCGCCCGACACCTGCAGGGTTCTGCTGTACGGCGTACCTACCCTTCCGTCCATGTTTCCCGGAGTCGTGACCGAGAGCGGAGAACACATCCGCGAAAAACACTTGCCCGCTGAACCGGCATTGAAGATCGCAAAGACTTCGGCGTCCGAAAGCGCACGCGAATAAAGCGACGGCTCGTCGATGCTAACCTTCGTTCTGAACGGGGCGTTATTAATATCCGCCCCCCCTATGTAAAGCAATCCCGAGCTATTAAGAAGCGTTCCGATACTAGTTGATTGGCTGCCATCCAACACTCCGTTTACGTACACCCGCAGCGTCGAGCCGTCGTATGTCGTCGCGATGTGAGTGAACGCATCGAGCGGTATCGCGGTCGTGCCGACGAGCTGATCAAGTGCCGTACCGTTTCCGACGCGATTCACGATCTTTCGATCCGGCGTGAACATGATCCCGTACGACTGCGTGTTGATGCTGACAAAATCGCCTTTGCTTATAAAGAACGTCTGCCCGCTCGGAAGACCGGCCTCGCGGGGCGAAACCCACATCTCCATCGTGAACGCATTTGTGAAATCGAGGCTCGCCGTGTCCGGTATCTGGAGTGTCTTTGTGCTGTCGAAATTGAAGGCCTGTCCGACAGCACCCGAAATATAGTCTGCTGTGCGATTCGCCGAATCATAGGAGAATTCACCGTAATTTTCGCCCTCCGAGTCATTCCGGTTCCCCTCGGCCCTGAACCACGAAATTTGACCCGCGGGCCGCATTGCGCACGACACACCTCTCGGCCGGGCTAGATATACCGCTGAAAATTCAGATGTGTTTCCAACGTTGTCCGTGGTCGTCGCCGTGATGACCGTACCCGCAGTCGCGGGAAGAGGAAGCGTCACGTCGAATGATCCGAGACAGTCGCCGTCGCCGTCCGTAACCGTGGTCGAACCAAGGTACGTCTTCCCTTCACCAAAGCCGCGCGGATCACCTGCGTCGCTGGCGTAGAATTCGATCGTGTGAGTCGCGGTCGAGACACCATCGAGAGTTCCCGCGATGGAAATGCTTCCGCCTGAGAACGAAGCGTCCTTGATCCGGGGATAATTCTGCAGCCCGTTTGGTCCGCTGTCGGCATCGCAGGGATCGTTCGGTGTAACCGAATCAGCTCCCTGGGGCCCGCCGTTCAACTCGATTCCCAAAGCTCCGTTCGAATGAATCGAGTTTCGCGTGATGCGATTCCGCACGATCGTCTGGCCGGATCCGACGCCGCCGCCAAAGAGCGCGATCCCGTGACGCGTGCTGTAGGCGATCACGTTGTCCTGGATGAGGTGGTTTGTCGCTGTGCCATTGATCGACTGGATGCTGATCGCGTCTTCGGGAAACGTTGGTTGCGTGGGCGAAGAGCCATTGCCCAACGCCCCGACACCATCGCGCTTGGTGCCGATCAGATTGCCGATCACGGCCACGTTCGAAATGTTGGCCCCGCTGGCGGTACCGCTGGCAATGACGATACCTCTGAAATTAGCGGAGATCAGATTTCGCTGGAACGGCTGCAGGCCGCCCACCGATATCGAATTTGACTGCTGCATGGCGATACCGTTATCGTTCCCCAATGCCACGGTTCCGCTCGGGTCGGTACCGATGTAGTTTCCGTCCGCCCGCGTGCCGTTGCTGTTGAAGTCGATGTCTAGCGCTGATCCGTCAGTGCAACGATTCAGCACCAAACCACGAAACACGTGAGGGCTCGCGAATGCGGTAAAAATACGACTGCAGGGCAGAGAACCGTTTGTTATCTCGATCCGGAGAACCGAGTTTAAACCACCTGATGCGTTTGTATTCGGAACCGTCCCGGGCTGCGTAAAGCCGTCAATCGTTATTTCGGTTGTCATAAGATAGCGGCTGCCGTTGCTCGATATTGAGTACCAACTGTGGGGCCAGTCAGGATCGATATTCGCGATCGTTGTATCGTCAGCTGCCGCAGTTACGGCGATGAGGTTGGTGCTCACGGTTCCCGCGACGTTGTTATTTTGGTAATAGAAGTGGCGCGGATCAGTCGGCGGGATGTTGAAGACGATCGTGTCGGCCGCGGTGGTGGTTTCCGCGGTGGTGATCGCTTCGCGCAGACCGCCCGACACGTCCCCTGTATTGGTCACCGTCAGTGTAGCGACTGGAACCGTCGATCGCGATTTTTGCATGTAAGCAACCCGCGCAGTTATGGCCGAACCGGTGACGATAATCGCGCTCGTGAATAGGAGAATGCTCGTGACGCGCTTGATGGATTTTAGTTCGAAAGGTCTGCTGTTGTGTTTCATAGAAATATCCTTTAGCCAAGACATTCTTCTTGGAGCGATCGCCGACAGATCAGGAGATGGCCGCTCGTGGCATCGACTGAGTGGAGCTGTCCCGACCCCACTTTGCTAACAATATCCATCGTCGAAATACCGGTTACGAAAACCGCTTCGTCGAGGGTCAGAAACTCGCTTGTGTCATCGCACTCCTCACAGCGAAGACACGGCGGAGCGTCCTTCATGTTGTGGACCACATAGATCTCGCGGCTCTCAGTGGTTATCGAAAATTTCTTGGAGTTTTTCATTTAATCGGGTAGAATCGGCGGCAACGAAAACGATCAGTCTTCCAAACCGAATAATCTCCGCCGCCGCGATCCGTCAACGAAAGTTCGTCGATGCTCCAACGTATAACTATGCGCGGTACGGAGTCCTGAACTTTTTCTCCGTTATATCTCGCGCTTTTCTCGGGGGCAGTGATGAGTAGTAATAATGGACACTTGAGACAGTTTGGTAAGTTTCGTCTCGATGCGGCGAAGCGAGTTTTGTGGTTTGAGAATGAACCGGTGAATCTCGCCTTGAAGCAGATCGAAATGCTCTGTGTTCTCACGGAGAATGCGGGCGAGGTCATTACTAAGGACGAATTGCTCGATCGGGTCTGGTCGGAATCTTTTGTCGAAGAGAGCAACCTCTCAAGACACGTGTATGTCCTTCGCAAAGAGCTGAAACGGCTCGGAGCGGACGGTCTGATTGAGACAGTGCCCCGCCGCGGTTATCGCTTCGCTGGCGAATTGTCTTGCACCAGCGGCCAGGTTGTCCTAGAGCGCCGCGCAGTTACGCACACCGTCTTTGAGCAGTTGCCCGACGTGGTTGAGACATCGGCCGCGAGACCGAACAGAAG
>JBDTSA010000361.1:0-3257 GCA_039931335.1 Acidobacteriota bacterium | reverse complement strand
CGATCATGTCCTCGACGATGCGGTAGCCGTAATGCATCACGGCCGTGCAGACCTGCACATTGCCCGCGCCGAGCAGCAAGAACTCGACAGCATCGCGCCAGTTATTGATCCCGCCGATACCGCTGATGGGAATATTGAATTCCGGATCGCGGGCCAATTCCGAAACCATGTTAAGCGCGATCGGTTTCACCGCCGGGCCGCAATAGCCGCCGTGCGCGGCCATGCCGTTCACGTTCGGGTACGGGATCATGGTGTCGACGTCGACGCCCATCACGGAGTTGATCGTGTTGATCAGCGAGACCGCATCTGCTCCACCCTTCTGCGCAGCTTTACCCGGCGGGACGATGTGCGTGACATTTGGCGTGAGCTTTACGATCACCGGCAAGTTGGAAACCTCCTTCACCCACTCCGTGACCATGCAGGTGTATTCCGGCACCTGCCCCATCGCGGCGCCCATGCCGCGCTCGGACATTCCGTGCGGGCAGCCAAAGTTCAATTCGAAACCGTCGGCTCCGGTGTCTTGAGATTCTTTCACGATCTCATGCCAGGCTTCGCGTTTCGATTCGACCATCAGCGAAACGATCACCGCATGGTCGGGATACTTCTTCTTGCACTCGTAAATTTCTTTCAGGTTTACTTCGAGTGGCCGATCGGTGATGAGCTCGATGTTGTTAAGCCCGATCATCCGCAGCGCTCCCTGATCGAGCGAAGCAAGGCGTGACGAAACATTTGTGATCGGCTCGCCGAGTGTCTTCCAAACCGCGCCGCCCCAGCCGGCGTCGAACGCGCGCTCGACCATCGAACCCATGTTCGTCGGCGGCGCGCTCGCGAGCCAAAATGGATTAGGTGATTTAATTCCCGCGAAGTTGGTTTTAAGATCTGCCATAAAGAATATTTTGCCGCGGATTTTCGCGGATGACGCGGATAGAAACCAGTTTACTCAAATAGAGAGTCTAATATTCCGCGATTATTGCCCGACTCACCATTCCGAGAGTTGTCGAATGCGAGTCGCTTGAATTCTGCCTTCGGACCAAAGTTAAGAAGCAATCCCATCTCGATATCAGTCGCCCGCAAGTAATTCAATAACTGAGCAACATGGGCAGAGTCGATTGCCCGAGCTGCTTTAAGTTCGAGAATCAGGATGCGATCGACCAACAAGTCGGCATCAAAATCGCCAACCTGATTTCCTCGAAACCACACGGGAATATCAACCTGCTGAAAGACCTCGTGACCATTAGCTCGAAGTGCAATCGCGAGAGAGTTCTCGTAAACAGACTCGATGAAGCCATGACCAAGTTCGTTGTAAACGTCGTAAAAGGTTCCAATGACTCTTTTCGTCAGTTCTGCGTGTTTGAGCTCTGTGGGAGAGTTCAGCATCTTCTTCCTTATCCGCGTCATCCGCGAAAATCCGCTGCTAGTCTTTCTTCTATAGTGATAATTCTTCGCTCTGCAATCGACGGTTAAAGGCCGTATCACTAGCGCGGCTATATATTTCCGGCGAACTTTACTGTCTCACCGCTTATCGCAAAGTGAATTCCTTGCGCCGCGAGCTTGCCCATCTGGGCCGCGTCCACTGCTTCCGCTCCGCCGTTCGCACAATCACCGCCCGAGAAAATCTTCGGATTCGACGTCTGCATGTTCTCATTCACGACGACGCGACCTTTGTCATCCACGTTCACGCTCGCGACGTTCTCAAAGAACCACCGCAGCTTCAGCTGGCCAACCGATTTGATGACGATGTCGCACGGCAAATCGAAAAGCGTAAGTGAGCCGTCGGTCTTTTCGCAGCGTAGGGTCAACCGCGATCCGTTCTCGCCTGCGAGAATCCCTACCGGAGCGGCTTGCCAGACAAATTCGACACCGTCTTTTCTCGCGAGTTCCATTTCGTAATCATAGGCCGATGCATCGGCTTCGGTTCGCCGGTAAATCATCACAACCTTTTCGGCACCCAGACGTTTTGCTTGCGTCACCGCGTCAATAGCAGTATTGCCGGCACCGATCACGGCTACCGTTTTTCCAAGTGGCACTGACATCCAATCGCGCGTCTTGATCCTTTCGATAAAATGCAGAGCGTCGTAAACGCCTTCGCTATCTTCACCGGGAATGTTGAGCCTGTTCGTATCGCCAAGCCCGACACCGAGAAAGATCGCATCATGCCATTCTTCGAGATCGGAAAATGAAACATCCTGATTTTGAATCTTGGATTTTGGATTTTGAATTGGCTCCGCTATTTCTGCGGCGAGCTCCGACGGAGAATGACTTTCCTGCCCGACCCGCGTATTCAAAACAAACTTTACGCCCATCCCGGCGATCCTTTCTACCTCGCTCAGCGACACTCGCTGCGGCATTTTGTACTCCGCCATTCCGTACGTATCGAGGCCGCCGGCCTTCTCTTTTTTCTCGTAGATCGTCACGTCGTAACCGAGCCGTGCAAGATACGACGCACACGACAGGCCGGCCGGCCCAGAGCCGACGATTCCAACAGACTTTCCGTTCGCCTCGCCCTTCGTGAAGATCTGTTTCTCGCTTGTCAGCGCATGATCGGTCGCGTACCGCTGGAGCCTGCCGATCTCGATAGGCTTTTGCAGTAATGTTTTCTCAACGCATGCACCTTCACATAAAACCTCGACGGGACAGACTCGTGCACACGTCGCACCGATCGGGTTCGCATCGAAGATCACGCGGGCCGAGCCGGTAAGATTTCCGCTCGCGATCTTTTTGATGAATGACGGAACGTCGATATGCGTCGGACACGCGTGCATGCACGGCGCGTCGTAGCACTAAAGGCAGCGGTTAGCCTCGACAGCCGCCTCCGCCGGACTCATCGCCGGATTTATCTCCGCAAAGTTCTGCTCGATCTGTATGAGGTCAAGTGGGCTGCAGTAATTCTCCGACATATGTGATCCAAGTCTTGATTAATTCAGTCGCGAGCGCGCTTCGCCATCAATATTCCCGATACTCCGAAGAGAAGCAATCCTGCCCCGATCGGAAGTGCGATTGCCGCTGTCTCGTACGGTCCGGTCGCCTCGGAACCGGCCTCGAGAGCTCGTAAGAGCTCGTTCGACTCCGATGCCTTCGTCGGCATCGGCGCCGAGTAATTTAAATAGCTGAACGCACCAAAGGCAAGCGTCCCAAATCCGGCAAGCAACACCAGAACGAAAAATACTCGAAGAGCCATGCGAGCGCCATTCGATCTAATCAGCTTGCGCTTGAACGAAACCAGAAACGCGAGAAACATGAAAATGCCGCCGATAAAC
>JBDTSA010000360.1:0-3261 GCA_039931335.1 Acidobacteriota bacterium | reverse complement strand
ATGCCTTCGCCCATCTTGTAACGGGTGAAGCGGCGGACCGAAATATTCTCTTTTATCGAGCCGATCTTTTCGGCGACAAGCTCGCCGATCGTTTTGCTCGGATCTTTGACAAACGGCTGATCGACCAGAACGTTTTCTTCGTAGAACTTGTTCAGCCGGCCCTCGATGATCTTGTTCAGAACATCCTCAGGCTTGTTCGCGTTCTTCGGATCGTTCTTGAGTTGCTCCCGCATGATCTCGCGCTCTTTGTCGAGCTCAGACTGGGGAACCTCTTCACGAGTCGTGTACCGCGGATCAGACGCCGCGACGTGCATAGCGACATCCTTTACCAGTTGCTGAAATTCTTCGCCGCGCGATACGAAATCACTTTCGCAATTGATCTCGACGAGTACGCCAACTTTTCCGCCCATGTGAATGTACGATCCGACGGCGCCCTCGGCCGTCACGCGTCCGGCTTTCTTACCGGCCGTCGCCATCCCTTTCTTTCTCAAGATCTCGACTGCTGCCGCTTCGTCGCCGCCGGCTTCAACCAAAGCGTTCTTGCAATCGACCATTCCTGCCCCTGTTTTTTCTCGCAGTGACTTAACTGCTCCTGCCGTAACTTCTGCCATAACTCAATGTACGACAAACTGTCGCTTGTCTTCTTCTGGATCTCCTAGTTCCAACCGACAAACTAAGTTTGTCGTCCTATAAAAATGCGTAGCCAATTCACCCTTGAGGAAAAAAGCCACGCTTCGAGAAATGAAAAATGTATTAGCTTGCTACTGCTTCGTTGCTCTCTTCCGTTTCGCTCTTAGGTTCTTCGGCAGCCGGTTCCGAGGCTTCGGGCTGAACGGCCGCAGCATCAGTTGCCTCAGCCGTTTCAACCGTCTCATCAACCGCCTCGACATCCGCAGAGTCGACCTCGGCCTCAACCTCATCCCCGTCATCATCGGGGTCAGTGATTCCAGCCTTGCGTAGGCTCGCCGCGATATCGATCTCTTCCTCTTCGACCTCCGGCGCTTCTTCAACCTGAGCAGTGCCCCCTTCGGTTCCGATCTGCTTACCTTCGAGGATCGCATCGGCGATACGCGAAGCGAACAACCGGATCGCACGCAACGCATCGTCGTTTCCTGGAATGACCTGGTCGATCCCTTCGGGCGAACAGTTGGTGTCGACAACAGCGACGATCGGGATACCTAGACGGTTTGCTTCCTTGACCGCGATGTCTTCTTTGCGGACGTCGATCACGAACATCATGTCCGGTGGGCCACCCATGTCCTTGATGCCCGCAAGATTCTTCATCAGGCCTTCGTGCTCGCGGTCGAGCTTAAGACGCTCTTTCTTTGTGAGCATCTCCATCCGGCCGTCTTCGCGCATCGTCTCGATCTCTTTGAGCTTCGCGATCGACTTCTGAACTGTTTGATAGTTAGTAAGAAGTCCGCCGAGCCAGCGGTTGTTTACGTAAAACTGTCCGCAGCGTTCGGCTTCCTCTTTGATCGCATCCTGAGCCTGACGCTTGGTGCCGACAAAAAGGATCTTCTGATTGGGACGCTCGGTCAGCGATTCCGTGACGTAATTGAGAGCATCGCGAAACAGCTTCTGAGTTTTCTGAAGGTCAATAATATAAATGCCGTTGCGTTCACCGAAAATGTATTCCTTCATCTTCGGGTTCCACCGGCGAACCTGGTGACCAAAATGAACTCCCGCTTCCAAGAGTTCTTTCATCGTAACTGTAGCCAAAATTTATCTCCTTGGTTTATGTACTCAGCGAGGTGATCAAAAGAACCAAAGAACCCCGCTAATGGTTTTCAGCCTTCGGCTTCGGGACTTCGAAAACCGAAGACCAAAGGCCAAAGACCAAGTTTCTATCTCTTCGAGAACTGGAACCGCTTACGCGCACCCTTCTGTCCGTACTTCTTGCGTTCCTTCTGTCGCGGATCGCGTGTGACCAGTCCCGCCTTCTTCAAGGCCGGGCGAAGGTCGGCGTTGAACTCCATCAACGCACGCGTGATCCCGTGGCGAACTGCACCTGCCTGACCAGCCGAACCACCGCCATCGACATTAACTAGGATGTCGAACTTGCCGGCAGTCTCCGTAAGGCTCAGCGGCTGTCGGATGATCATCCGCAACGCTTCGTTAGGGAAGTAAGAATCGAAAGGACGACGATTGACGATGATGTCGCCCGAACCCGGACGCAGGTAAACGCGTGCTGTCGAAGTTTTTCTGCGGCCGGTGCCGTAATACTGAATATCTGCCATATCTCAATTTTGGATTTTGGATTTGGGATTTTAGATTTGTCTCAATCGCAAATCGAAAATCGCAAACCGAAAACTATATTTCTACTGCCTCCGGTTTCTGCGCCGAGTGGCGATGATCGCCATCCGCGTAAACCTTCAACTTCTTTACCATCGCCTTGCCGAGCTTTGTCTTCGGCAGCATGCCCTTGACCGCGAGTTCGATGACCTTTTCAGGCTTCTTCTCGAACATTTCCTTGACGGTCGTTTCACGCAGTCCACCCGGATACAGCGTGTGACGGCGATAGAGCTTTTGATCGTTCTTCGAGCCGGTGAAAACGGCCTTGCGGGCATTGATCACAACGACGTGATCGCCCATATCCAAGAACGGTGTCCACGCTGGATTATTCTTGCCCGAGATCATGCGAGCTACCTCAGTCGCAAGACGACCGACGGTTTTACCCGCTGCGTCCACGACGAACCATTTGCGATTTTCGGCCAGGCCTTTACCGCTCGGAAAATAAGTACTCATACAATGCCTACACTGATAGCTATTTTCGCCAGAAAGCGAACTGATAGAGTATCCAAACAAGGATGTTAGGTCAAGCCGAGATGCAGTATTTACAGGATTTTGCGACACCTAGCTGAACGCGTGGCCGAGTCGGCTCCCGGCAAGAATGAGACCTGCGATCGATTTTGCGTCTTCGATCTCACCCAGGCGGATCATTCCATAGAGATCTTGGAAGGAATGACGCTCGATAGTCAACAATTCGTCCTCCTCGAGCTTTTGACCGACTTCGGTCAGGCCCCGAGCCATAAAGACAAACATTTTCTCGCTCAGAAACCCGGGCGAAACGTAAAACTCCGTAATTTTCTCGATACTTATTGCTGTGACGCCGATCTCCTCCTCGAGCTCGCGGATGGCACCAAGCTCCGGATCTTCACCCGCGTTCAGCGTCCCGGCGCAGATCTCGAGAAGATGTTTACCCGCCGCGTGGCGATACTGCCTGACGAGTGCGACAGTGCCATCCTCGAAAACCGGGAT
>JBDTSA010000359.1:0-3271 GCA_039931335.1 Acidobacteriota bacterium | reverse complement strand
AATCCGAGCTCGCATTGAACATGCCGCTTGTACTCGCGAAGCCGAGCGCCAAGTTCCATTCGATCGCACCACATTTTCTCGATGCGGCAACGCGCGACCTTGATGAAAAGTTCACTGGCGATTATCTCAACACGAATTTTAATACCCGCGTTTATACGACGATCGATACCCAATTGCAGCAGCTCGCGGAAAGAGCCGTAGCTCAGCGTCTCGCGAGCCTCGATAAGATTTACGGCAAGAAAAAGATCAAGCTTCAGGCCTCGCTGGTTGCGCTCGATCCGCGAAATGGTCACGTACTCGCGATGGTCGGTGGCCGCGATTATCAGGAATCGCAATTCAACCGTGCGACTGATGCGATGCGGCAGCCGGGCTCTACCTTCAAGCCATTCGTATATGCTACGGCGCTCGAGCGCGGTTACACGCCGATCACGGTTTTTGATGATCGGCCGAGCGAGTTTCTTTACGCAGGGACGAAGCCCTATAAGCCAGAAAACTACGGCGGCTCATATGCGATGAAGAACATCACGCTGAAAACGGCGCTCGCAAAATCATCAAATGTCGTCGCCGTGAAGACAGCGTTCGAAGCAGGACTTGTTAATGTTGCCGAGAAGGCGACGGAGTTCGGTTTCCAAAACGTAAAGCCATATCCATCGATGGCGCTCGGAACAATGGAAGTAACGCCGCTTCAGCTCGCCTCTGCGTACGCGTCGTTCGCCAACGGAGGAAAGCGCGTCGAGCCTGTTTTCATCGACCGGATCGTTTCGGGTGAAGAGAAGACGCTCTACACAGCACCGGAATTGGACGAGAAGATCGTTAGTGAGCAGACGGCGTACATGATCACGGATATGCTCGAGGCAACGGTGGAACGAGGGACCGCCGCAAAAGCGAACGGCGCGCTGGGACGCAATGTCGTATTTGCAGGGAAGACGGGAAGCTCGAACGACGGTTGGTTCGTCGGTTACACTCCGAATCTGGTTACGGTTGTCTGGGTTGGAACTGATGGCAATGAGGACCTGCATGCGACGGGTGGGGAGATCGCATTGCCGCTCTGGGTAGATTTCATGCGCGCGTCCGTGCAGACGCGGCCAGAATTCGGAGGTTCGGCATTTGCAATGCCGAGAGGATTAACTTCCGTGGTCGTCGATCCGGAAACGGGGATGCTCGCTGATCAATACTGCCCGACGAGTGAACGAGTCGTGATGAAGGCTGCCTCAGTCTCAAACATCAAATGCCTCTTGCATCAGCCGCGGATCGACAGCATGCACGCGTTCGATACAGGCGAATACGATCAGCCGCCGGTGCCCGTTACGATTCCGGCGGTCGTCTCGTCCGAAGAGCGCCCGGTTACGCGCTCCTACATTGATGAGGTTGAAGATCCCGAACCCCGAGCTCCTGAAAAGAAAAACGCAGAACGTCCAGATTCTTTTGAGAAACCGAACGCCCGCGTTCAAGAAAGTTACAACATCGAATACCCGCGGACTGAAACGAAGCTTCGGAAAGCTCGTATCAGTCCGTGAGATGTGGCCTATAGTTTCAGGACACCATTTTCGACGATTATCTTGCCGTCGATCTTGACCGTACAGCCGGCAAGGTGCCCGCCGGCTGCGCCCGCGGCGTTATTAGAACCGCCGGCCCATATATTGTTACCCGTGCCGATCGATACCATGCCGGCTGAAACCCAATTTCCGTATTTACTCGTCGGAGCAAGTGTATAGTTCGGGTTGATCCCGATGTCGATATAGCTCAGTGCATCTTTTCCTTCACCAAACGCGTCGTAACTCGCCTTCATCGCCGCGAACCCGTCGCCTTCACCTGTCATCGATGTGATCTTGCCGTTTTCGAAATTGAGAACGACGTTATGCATCTCTTTGCCTTGGAAATAGTCTTTCTCGATGACAAACTTGCCGCTTCCCGAGCCTGCGGCTGGTATCACTGCCGCCTCGCCCGCCGGCAGAAAGACCTGTGTGCTTCCCTTTGATACATCGTCATCTGAAATGATCCCGTCACTGATATAAGCCGGTTTACTTTCCAAGGTGCCTTTCAGGCTCGTGCCATTCGGATGGGTGATCTCGATCTCTTTGCCTGCCATAGCTGCACGCGCCTTCTCTCCGGTCGCCTGGAGATTCGTATAATCGATATTCACGCCTTCCCAGAATAACTTCGCGAATGCGTCCAGCGGCATGTCGAAACGTTTCGCCCGCCATTCGGTCGGGTAAAGATCGTTGCCGACGTTCACGCTACGGACCTTATTCTTTACGGATTCGGCACCGACGGGACTGCTCGCCTTGGCACGTGCGGCCATCCTCGCGGGCGGAATATCGGCAAGTAAATTTTCGGTCTCGCTGCTGTCGACGTTGATCGTGACATTTGCCGTTTTTGCCAAAGCCATTCCGAGTTTTGGTTCTTGCGAATCGTACTTGTCAGGAACGTCCGTAAAAGAACGCTTCGCGATCTTTTCACTACTGATGCTGAGAAGCGGATCGCCACCGACCTTTTGCACCTCTGTAACAATATTCTCGAGAAGATCCATGTCGCGAATACTACCGCTGATCAAAACGATCTCACCTTCTTTGACGCCGGCGCTCTGATTTACGATCTTTGCGGCGAGCGCTTTCATGTCGGTCGGCGCCGCGGGTTTTGCAGCGTCGGGTTTTGCTCCATTAGCTGTTGATGCACCATTCGACCCCATCGAATTGCTGGACTGTGGCCCGGGGGCCTGACAGCCTGCCATCGCAAGACTGGTCATGAAAAAAACGAGTAGCTTGGTTCTCATCCTACGTTCTCCTTTTCTAACGTTTTCTTTATCAGGGGAAACTCCGCGCATGGGATCGCGCGTTACACTCTTATACAGGGATGCCGCGAGTATAGACCGAAAAGATTGGGACACGAAACGGGGAAAACGAACGTAGGAACTACTTAGCCCGGTCGCCCGAGATCTGGTCGAGTTTTCTCTTCAATTCTCTAACTTGCTCTTTAAGCCGTTCGAGGCCCTTGACGTGAGCGTTCTGACGCTTATATTCGTCGAGCGGCTGGATCGGTGTACCCCACCAGACGCCCGGGCGTACGATCTTTCCCGGGAGGACGCCGGCCTGCGAGCCGATTATCGCCCCGCTTTTGACACGGGCATGATCGCCGAATCCGACCTGGCCGCCGATGACACAATCGTCTTCGATAACGGTGCTGCCGGATATTCCGGTTTGCGCGGCGATGACGCATCGCTTTCCGATCTTGACGTTGTGCCCCACTTGGACCAGATTGTCGATCTTAGTTC
>JBDTSA010000358.1:0-3274 GCA_039931335.1 Acidobacteriota bacterium | reverse complement strand
TTATCTCTGTTTTTTCGGCATGCACGTGCTGGGTCCGGAGATCTTTGCGTTGCTGGTTGAAGTTAACACGCACGGCCTCGAGCAAGCCGGGCAAAAGCGTGGGCCGCATCCGCACGGCTCCTTCGATCACGGAATCCTGCAGCGTGACGAATTGTTCTTCGAGGGTTTCATCGACGATGTTCGGAACGAGACCGAACTGATTATCGTGTTTTGTGTCGATGAAGCTATATGTGACCGCCTCATTGAATCCGAGATCGACCAGCGTTCGACGCAACCGCTTCTTCCGCGGCTCGCTGCGCTGATATTCACCGGCGCCGAATGCCGGCGGCAATTGTTCCGAGATCTTTTCGTAGCCGATGTGGCGGGCAACCTCTTCAACTAGGTCCTCTTCGATCGAGATGTCGTGCCGCCACGAGGGAGCAATAAAGACTGTTCGGTCGTTTTCCGTCGGGACGATGCCGAGTGAGGTAAGAATCCGCACGCATTCTTGCTCTGGTACTTTCAGCCCGGTAAGGCGTTCGACCGCAAAAGAAATATTTCTCGATGTGACCTGCCGCGTTTCGGATCTGGTCGGATACACGTCGACGAACTCGCCCAGTTCACCGCCCGCCATCTCGCAGATCAAATGTGCCGCACGATTCGAAGCCTTAACGAGATTGTCGATATCAACGCCACGCTCGAATCGATAGCTCGCCTCTGTCGCAAGGTTGAGCTTTCGAGAAGTCTGGCGGATGTTCTCGCGTTTGAAATACGCAACCTCGAGCAGGACGGTCGTCGTACTCTCGGTAATGCTCGAATCGAGCCCGCCCATTATGCCGCCGAGGGCCGCCGGCTTTTCGGCATCGCAGATCGCAAGCATCGTTTCGTCCAGCTTTCTATCTACTTCGTCCAACGTCTGGATCGTCTCGCCGGCCTTCGCGCGGCGGACAACTATGCGATTTCCCGAGAGCTTGTCGAGGTCGAACGAGTGCATCGGCTGGCCGAGCTCGTGCATAACGTAGTTCGTGATATCGGCGACGTTGTTGATCGCACGTTCGCCGATAGCTTCGAGGCGTTTGACGAGCCATTCGGGCGATGGGCCGATCTTCACATTCTTGATGATGCGGGCCGTGAAACGATGGCAGAGATCCGGATCCCGGATCGCGACAACGTCGTAAGCAAGCACCGCGGGCAGTGGGATATCAGGCTCGTGTGAGTCGGGGACGTCCGTTAGGTCCGCGCCGGTTATCGCCGCGATCTCCCTCGCGATTCCGAAATGCGAAAGGCAATCAGGGCGATTTGAGGTCAGGTCGATATCTAGCACGAAATCGTCGCCGTGAGGATCGACGCCTTCGACCGTAACGCCTACGCGCGTCAATTGCTCCGCGACTTCATTCGCCGAGAGATCTATGTCTATCAGGTCTTTGAGCCAGTTGTAACTAATGTTCATATGTAGCGAACGTGACTAGTGAATCGTAAACAGTTAGTGGCCCGGCCCGTCACTATTCACGATTTACGATTTACTAACGGAATTGCTCCAAAAATCTCACGTCGTTCTCAAACAGATATCGGATGTCGTCGATCTCGTACATCAACGCCGCCATTCGATCGAGGCCAAAGCCAAACGCAAATCCGGAATAGACAGTCGGATCGACGTTCACCGCTCGCAGAACATTCGGATGCACCATCCCAGATCCGCCAAGTTCGATCCAGCCAGAACCCTTGCATGGCCGGCAGCGCCCATATTCGTACTTACCCGTGCCGTGACATTTGAAGCACGAAAAATCGAATTCAGCCGATGGTTCTGTGAAAGGGAAGTAGCTCGGGCGAAAACGCGTGATCGTGTCCTCGCCAAATAGGCGTCGGAGCCACTCGGTGACCGTGCCTTTCAAATGAGCCATAGTAATTCCCTTATCGACGCAAAGGCCTTCAAGCTGATGGAACATCGGGACGTGTGTCATGTCCGGCGTATCGCGTCGAAATACCTTTCCCGGGGCAAGAATGCGGATCGGTACACCGCGGCGTTCCATGGCACGGATCTGAACGGTCGAGGTTTGCGATCTGAGCGCGAAACCTGTCGTCGTATAGAACGTGTCTTGGGATTCGCGGGCCGGATGACCTTCGGGAATATTCAACGCATCGAAATTGTAATAATCGGTTTCGATCTCGCGGTCGTCTTCGATGTGATAGCCCATCGATACAAAGATATCCTCGATCTTCTGACGGACGATTGTGATCGGATGCAGATGGCCGGAAGCGGGCCGGCGACCGGGAATCGTGACATCCAGACGCTCGAGCCCGGTCTTCGCATTAAAGACAAAATCGTTCAATTTCGATTCTATCGATGCTATCTGGGTGACGATATGGTTCTCTACCGACTGCACCATCTGCCCAAACTCACCCCGCTCTTCTGCCGGGACTTTGCCGATCAGCTTCTTTGCCGCCGCGAGCGCCGATTTTTTTCCGGTATGTCGGATCTTTATCTCGCCGACCGTGCGCAGCACCGCTTCGGCATCCGCTAGCGTCGAATCGTTCAGATCGAGCGCAGCAAAGCGATCGATTTCATTAGCAAATGCGGCACGGGCAGCTTCAACTTGTGACTTCTCGTCAGACATAAAGTGAAAGGATAACCGAAAACTGGATTGCGCGGAATCCGCCGGGCTAAACTGTGAGCTGTGAACTGTGAACGGTGCGCCATGAACTATGAGCTCCAGGAATTGTCGACGACACGTCCGGTGTGCTTATCATTCACAGCTCACAGCTCACAGTTCACAGTTCACACCTTCTTTTTGCTATCATCAAGTTTGTTCCTAGGCACTTAAGAATTCATGAAAGCTATTGTCAAAAGCAAAGCCGAGCCGGGTCTGTGGATCGAAGATGTTCCCGAGCCGAAGATGACCATCAACGACGTCATGATCCGCGTCAAGAAAGGCGGGATATGCGGCACAGACCTTCACATTTACAACTGGGACGCATGGGCACAGTCGACGATAAAGGTCCCGACGACGATCGGACACGAGTTTGTCGGTGAGATTGTCGAGGTCGGATCTAACGTCAATGACTTCAAGGTCGGTGACATCATAAGCGCCGAGGGACATCTCGTCTGCGGCCGTTGCCGGAACTGCATGGCTGGGCGCCGTGCTTTGTGTGCTAACACGCGGGGCATCGGCGTTAACACGAACGGCGGATTTGCCGAGTTCATCGCCGTCCCGATGACGAATATTTGGAAGCATAAGCTGAACATTGATCTTGAGGTCGCCGCGATTTTTGATCCGTTTGGGAATGCCGTACATAC
>JBDTSA010000357.1:0-3283 GCA_039931335.1 Acidobacteriota bacterium | reverse complement strand
TTCGATGGAAACATGGCTCTTTTCACAGCATCCGAGCAGCCGCTCGCAGAGTTCGATCCGCACCTCGGATGGGACTCATTCGTAAGCGGCAAAGTAACGGCAGTAGTTGTGAAAGGTACGCACGGGGCACTGACTGTCTATCCGTTCGCCACTGATCTGGCTGCAAAGCTCAAGCTTTTTCTGGTTGAAGAGGTTGTTTCGACTGAGACATTGCCGCAAGCCAAACGCCATCAGGCGGCTTCATCGGTGGGTACGATCGCTTGATGACATTTGAATCCGAAATTGCATGTTGCTAGGACCTGACGTCGCCAAAATGCCATTGCATAAATTCACGCGATACGAACTGATGAGGAGGGGACTGGAGCCCTTGCTTCCGCCTCTCTACAAAACGGTCCGCAAGAAACTGATGATCGAGGCGAGCGGTCGCCCGTCTCCTTGCATGATCCTCGATGTGGGCGGACGAAAGTCGCCATATACGATCGGAGTACCGGGAAGAATAACTGTGATCGATCTACCTCGACAGTCCGAGGTTCAGAACGCGCTCAACCTGGGTATCACGGATGCGATCGCCGGCGAAGTGACGGAGCGTCGAAGCAACATCGACGCATTCATTTTTGGCGACATGACGAAGAGCGACATTCCGGATGATTCTTACGATGTCATCGTGTCAGTAGAAGTGCTGGAACATGTCGAAGAAGACGAGTTATTCCTGGACCAGGTAAGGCGAGTCTTGAAACCAGGCGGTTGTTTTCTCATGACCACGCCAAACGGCGACTATGTCGCTAACAAAAATCCGGACCATAAAAGACATTACAAGCGTACGCAACTAGCTGCACTCCTCGAGGACCGATTTGGATCTGTGAATGTCGAATACGCAATTGCCGGCGGAACTTACAGGAAGCTTGGGCTCAAGTCCTGGTCGCTGCGAAAACCAATTACTACTGCTATGAGCGCATTTGGGAATATCGTTAACTCGATACAATCGTCAAATCCTTCGTTAAGCTCGAGTGCAGTAGGTACACATCATTTGATAGCAGTGGCTCGAAAACCGGAGACAAGGAGTTCCAGATGTGCGGAATAGCCGGCGTCTTTGGCAAACAGACTAACAGGCGCGAGGTGGAGGCAATGCTGAGCGTCCAGCGTCATCGTGGTCCGGACGGTGAGGGGATCTACGTTGACCCCGAAAACCTTGCCGCGCTCGGGCACAATCGCCTGAGCATCATCGACCTCTCCAGCAACGGCTCTCAGCCGATGCGTGGAGGTGGAGGCCGATACATCGCAACTCTGAACGGTGAGATTTATAACTACCTGGAACTTCGAAAAGAATTGGAGGGGGGTTTTCGATTCCGAAGTAAGTCCGACACCGAGGTGCTGCTCGCTGCCTATGCCCGGTGGGGAGCAGGGTGTCTCGACCGGCTTATCGGCATGTTCGCCTTTGTGATCTGGGACGAGAAAGAAAAATCTGCATTCGTCGCGAGAGATCGCTTCGGCGTAAAACCGCTCTACTATCACAAGCGAGGTGACGGAGCTTTCCTGTACGCGAGTGAAATAAGGACGCTGCAGGCGGCGGGAGGTCCGCGGAAGCCGAACGAGAAGGCGTGGGCGACGTATCTTAGCGACGGACTCTACGATCATTCGACGGAGACATTCTGGAAGGATATTTACTCGCTTCCTGGCGGACACAGCCTTTTGTGGAAAGATGGTACGACACAAATCCGAAGATGGTACGACCTGGTAGACAGGGTTGGAGATGATTTAGACGGGAGGTCCGAGGACGAGGTCAGGTCGGAGTACTTCGACTTGATGAAAGACAGCGTCACCCTTCGTTTCCGTTCCGATGTTCCGGTCGGAATCAATCTCAGCGGTGGGCTCGATTCATCGACGCTTCTCGGACTTGTTCACGAAGTCCAAGGTGCCCAGAGCGACGTCAAAGCATTCACGTTTGCGACCGGCGATCCGCGCTACGATGAGCTCCCGTGGGTTGAGTCAATGCTTGCCCGGACAAACCATGAGTTAGTCGTTTGCACGCTGGGCTCAGATGATGTGCCGGCGCTTGCCGAAGATGTTCACCGACATCAAGACGAGCCCTTCGGCGGCATTCCGACATTGGCATACGCGAAGGTTTTCGACGAAGCAAGAAAACGCGGCGTCATCGTGCTGCTGGACGGGAACGGAATGGATGAACAGTGGGCCGGCTATGATTACTATAACGCCGCAACCAACGGTAACCCCACGCCGATGATCCAAGGCACCACCTCAAGCCCTGTACGCCCCGACTGCCTGGCTCCGGAATTTCGCGCACTGGGGGAACCATTTGTTAGTCCGCGTCCCTTCAAAGATGGGGTTCGAAATCTTCAGTATCGCGATGCCCGATTCACAAAGATTCCGCGTGCGATGAGATTCAACGATCGGATATCGATGCGCTCGTCGACTGAGCTGCGTGAGCCCTTTCTCGACCATCGCCTATTCGAACTGGCGATGCGGCAACCGATCGATCGCAAGATCTCCGACGGTATTCAAAAGAAAATGCTTCGCGACATCGTGCGAGATCTGCTCCCCATCCGGGTCAGCGAAGCTCCCAAACGGCCACTGCAAACTCCGCAGCGCGAATGGCTGCGGAATGAGCTCACGGAATGGGCCGGGGAACAAATATGCCAGGCGTTGTCAGGACCATTCGCGGCCTGGCTGGACAAGAGATCAGTTTTGGATTCTTGGGTGGATTATTGCCGAGGCAATAGCGATAACAGTTTTTATATTTGGCAGTGGATCACCCTTGGTCTCACAAGCACGTCAATGAGGGCAGCTGATTGAAAAACGAAATAGCAATAAGCGTACAGAACGTCGGGAAGAAGTATCACATCGGAGAACGGAGGATGGCAACCAAGACCCTCCGCGACTCCGTAGCGTCGACAGCCGCCGGTCTACTTAAAAAGTTGCGACGCTCATCCGCCGAAGGCGAAAGGCCGTCCGCACGACAAGAGTTCTGGGCGCTGCGCGACGTCTCATTTAAAGTTTCTGCAGGTGAAATAGTCGGACTGATCGGCCGGAATGGCGCCGGGAAGAGCACCCTGCTCAAAACACTTGGAAGGATTACAGAGCCTACAAAGGGCCGCATCGATATTTACGGAAGGATCGGTTCGTTACTCGAAGTTGGCACCGGTTTTAATCTCGAGTTGTCGGGTAGAGACAATACGTATCTGAGCGGCGCGATCCTCGGCATGAAGAAAGCGGAGATCGATCGCCACTTCGACGAGATCATCGCTTTTGCGGAGATCGATCGTTT
>JBDTSA010000356.1:0-3286 GCA_039931335.1 Acidobacteriota bacterium | reverse complement strand
GCGACAGGCAGCAAGAGCGCGATATAAATATTTTCGAGTGATCTTTGAGAATGCATGGCAAGGTCGGACGACCCGGGGATTGTCAAGTTTTCGCGGCCGAAAGCCAAAGTTCCGCCGCATTTACTATATCGCGAAAAGAGTCTCCTTTTCCAGAAAATTATCAGGGTGAAGAAAACCGATAGGCGGTGGTCCACCTATCGGCACATATTATGAAGTTCATGTTCTGCGGTCGATCTAACGTATCTTCGCTGTCGGGTCGCCTTTCGCAAATATCCGATTCGTAAGGACTTCGTCGTATTGCTGATAAGGAGTCCGTCGCTGATCAATAGCCCGTCACTCACGGCCTCTTTGGCAATGAACGTGCCAGCGTTAGATAAAGCGATAACGACGCGAAAAGCACGGGTGATTCGGCCCGATGACACGAGCGGAGCCGGCGGATGGAGAAGGCGGATTCGGTCAGAATGACCTGCCGGATATGGCAATTTGAGTGGAAGATGACAGTCAAAAAAAAGGCAGTGTCGTTGACGCTGCCCGGATTCGTAGGTCAACACACGATGTTTCTATTACTTGGTGATCCCGACCTGGCTCAGAGCGTATGCGTAGTCGAACGCGACTTCCTTCAACCGATCATAGCGGCCCGACGATCCGCCGTGCCCGGCTCCCATGTTTGCCTTCAACAAGATCGTATTATCGTCTGTCTTTAGCTCCCGGATCTTCGCCGCAAACTTCGCGCCTTCCCAGTACGGCACCTGGCTATCATTGAGCGAAATTTCGATAAGCATGTTCGGATACTTCTGCGCCTTGACGTTCTCGTACGGCGAGTATTGCACCATGTAATCCCACGCCGCCTTCTCGTTTGGATTGCCCCACTCGATCCATTCTTCGGTCGTCAGCGGCAAAGTTTCGTCGAGCATCGTGTTCATGACATCAACAAACGGAACTTGAGCGATCGCTGCGTGAAATGTCTCCGGCGATATGTTAACGACGGCGCCCATCAGCAGGCCGCCCGCCGAGCCGCCTTGAATTACCAATCGATCGCTCGACGTGTACTTGTTCCCAACCAGCCATTTCGCCGAGTCGATGAAATCGTAAAATGTGTTGAGCTTCTTGAACATCCGCCCTTCCATTCGCCAATTCTCGCCAAGTTCTCCACCGCCGCGGATATGAGCGATCGCATAGATCATCCCACGATCGACGAGGCTCAGGCGCGCCGTCGAAAAATTCGGCGTCATCGATGCGCCATACGAACCGTAGGCGTAGAGCAGCATCGGCGACTTTCCGTCGAGCTTCGTCCCTTTCTTCATGACGATCGAGATCGGCACCTTCACGCCATCGCGTGCAATCGCCCAAACCCGTGTCGTCTCGTACTGAGCTTTGTCGTAACCGCTCGGGATCTCCTGCTGCTTGATAAGCTCGCTCTTGCGCGTTGCGAAGTCGAACTCGTAAGTCGAGTTCGGAGTGATCATCGAGGCATAGTTATACCGAATGACCGGTGTGTCGTATTCCGGATTTGCACTAAGCCCCATCGTATAAACGTTTTCGGGAGTTGCGATACGGCTCGACGTCCGGCGCGTCTTGCGGTCCATTACACGGATATATTCGAGTCCGTTCTCAAGCTCGGAAACAACCGCGTATTTTTTGAAGAAATTAATATCCTCGATCTTGATCGCCGGGTTGTGCGCGACGAATTCGACCCAGTTCTTTTCGCTCGGGTCAGAAGCCGGAGCACGCATTACCCTGAAGTTCTCCGCCTCCTTGTTCGTGACAACATAGAACTCGCCGTTGTCGTAATCGACCGAGTACTCGTGGCCCTCGCGGCGCGGACTCACGATCTTGAATTCGCCAAGAGGATCGTCGGACGGCAAGTACCTTGACTCGCGCATCGTCTTCGCGTACGACGAGATGAACAACATCTTCTTGTCGCGTGAGCGGCCAATGCTGATGCCGAACAAAAGGTCCTTCTCGTCGAATATTAGTTTGTCGGGTTCGGAGCTACCGACGCTGTGCCGGTAAAGTTTGTCCGAGCGTTTCGACACTGCATCTTCCTGCACGTAGAAAATATATTTTCCGTCGTTCGACCATTCCTGCGAGGTGACGCGCTCGATCTTTTCCGGCAGTATCGTTCCGGTTCGGAGATCTTTTATCTGCAAGGTGTACTGACGGTAGCCGGTCGAATCGGTTGAGAACGCGAGAAGATTGCCGTCATCACTCGGCTCGAATGCCCCGATTGACAAAAACTTCAGCCCCTTCGCCATTTCATTCTGATCGAGCAGCATCTCCGGATTCGCACCGTCCTTTGCTTTGCTGCGAAGATAGCTCGGATATTGCTTACCTTCCTCGGTCTTATTGAAATACCAGTAATTGCCCAATTTATACGGGACGCTCAGATCGGTCTGCTTGATCCGGCCAAGCATCTCCTTGTAGAGGCTGTCGACGAACTCCTTGTGGCGCCCCATAAGAGACTCGGTGTACGCATTCTCCTCTTCAAGATGTTTTATGATCTCGGGCTTTTTCGGGCTGTCACGATCACGCATCCAAGCATAGTTGTCGGTTATCGTGTAGCCATGGATCCTTAGTACTTTCGGTTCTTTCTTAGCAACGGGTGGTTTCATTAATTCCTGGGCGGCGGCCATCATGCAGCCGGCGATCATAAGCGTAAGGCAAAGTAGTATTCTGTTCACAATCAGCGCTCCTTATCTTAACCGGAAATGGACTTTGAATTAAGCAACATCGTAATCGCTGGTTTCGATTACGCCAACAGGACATCAGGCATTTCGACGCAAAATAAAATCAGCGATCTGGTTCAGTATCGCCGCCCGATCGCCGAGTGTCGAGATCGCGTCCTTCGCCTCGCCGTGAAGCTGTCCGGCCAATAGTTCCGTCCGCTCGATCCCGCGCACCGCAGGATAAGTCGCCTTCGCCGCAGCGGTATCCTTGCCCGCCGTTTTACCAAGTTCTTCGGTGGTTTTTGTTACGTCCAGCAGATCGTCTTTTACCTGGAATAGAAGTCCGAGCTTTTCGCCAAATGACGAGATCGCGTCGAGATCCTCAGAGCTTGCATCAGCGATGATCGCTCCAGCTTCGGCGGAAAACCTGATCAATGCGCCGGTCTTGTTGCGATGGATATACTCGATCTCTTCCAGCGACTTCACCGTTCCCTCGGCTTCCAGATCCAGTTGCTGCCCGACGACCATCTTTGCCGCGGCCTGCGCGAGCTTAGAGACAAGTTCGATGCGAATATTTTCAGAAAGCCGATCGTCCTCGGCGATAACCTGAAACGCGAGGG
>JBDTSA010000355.1:0-3299 GCA_039931335.1 Acidobacteriota bacterium | reverse complement strand
CGCCTTTGGCGACCGTCTGAAATTGAAAAGACCGTCTTTTCAGACAGCCTCTTTTCAGTTTTGAGGAGTTGGGCTGGGCATCATCGTTACCCGATTGCGGCGTAGAATCTCCTGAAGCCTTCGCCGTTGACGAGGCGTCATGTAACGCATATCGATCGGCGGGATTACCGGGCGAACATTCGGAGTCGTTGGCGTCCGTGGCGTAATACCAGTCTCATCGATCACATGGTCAGGCGTTTCGATTGTTCCATCGGGCGTGATCTTTGTTTTGCCCATGTAGACCGTTTCGCCGTCGACGATGATCTCATCAGGCTTCGTCTGGACAGCCATGTTAGGAACGGACGACGTCCTTACATTTTTTGCGGGCTCGGAAACTTTAGCGGTCGCGGCATTCGAGTCAGCGGAGGCCTGATTTTGAGTTTCAGCAGGTGCGACCATGACGGAATTGGCGTCATCTTTCAAGCCGATCGAACTCGCATTTACCGGTTCCGCCGGAGTTGTTGAAGAGACCGGTTCGGGATTCTCGGTGGCACCGACGAAAATTGTCGGATCGTACAGATAGGCGCCGCCGAGTACGGAGCCAGCCAAAAGAAGGCCGGTCAATCCGGCTGCCGCGAGTCCAGATCGCCGCTTCGGCCTCGATTCAGTATCGACGGTCGAACTCTTTAGCGCCGTTACCTGTGACTTCCGCCCGGGCAACACCTCGGTCTTGATGTCTGTCTGTCTTTCCGCGTGCTGCACCGTTGAGCCCGGCATCAACTTTGTCCGCTGCGAGAAGATCTCGGTCTGCAACGGTGCTGCCGCAAATGCTCCAGTTGCGAGATCCGCGTACCGTTCATATTCGCGGAACATCGTCCGCATTTCGGATGCGGTCGATGGCCTCTGGGCGGCGTTTAGTGACAAGGCCTTCTGTAGGATTCCCGCAACTCCGCCAGGAATATCCGGCACGAGCCCGTTCGCCGGCACAAGCGGATCCGGTTGATGGCTTAGCAATGCCATTGCCCGCGTCAACGCGTCTTCCGGCGGAGTCCTGGTCAGCAAGTGATAGAGCGTCGCCGCAAGAGAATAAAGATCGCTTCGCGGATCGGTGCCTGTCCCCTGGATCGGTTCGAGCGATGCGTAATTTCGCGAGTAGCCAAAGATGCTTTTTGCCGCGGTTTGATTTCCCGCGTCGGTGGGATTTCCTTTGGCTAATCCGAAATCGAGCAGGATGATCTGGCCGTTCGGAGCGACCTTCAAATTCTGCGGTTTGATATCGCGATGAATGACCGGGTTAACCTGAGTGTGGAGAAAGTCCAGAGCCTCGAGAAGTTGATCGGCCCAGGTAAGTACTTGTTCGACTGAAAACGGCCGCCCATTTTCTTCGAGAGCGTGAAACAAGTCCTCGCCGGATATATATTCCATCACGAGGAATTGTCCATGCTCTTCGATGAAATGGTCCGTCACCCTCGGTAAGGCGGCGTGCTTCAAACTGTTCAGCAGGCGCGCTTCGCGCTCTATCGCCTTTCGATAGTTGTCGTCCATGAAGAGTGTCTCTTTTATCGCAACGATGCTACCGAATCGTTCGTCGGTCGCGACATACACGGCGCCCATACCGCCTTGTCCGATCTGCTTGTCGATACGGTAACGCTGCTGCAAGACTTTGCCTGTTTCGATCATCGATTATGGGATACGCGCTCGGGCGAAAATAGTTTACTACAACAGATACAAATCGGGCCGATCAGTTCATAAGCTTTTCGTCGAACCAACGCTCGGTCATGTCGCACCAGATCGCAAGCCCTTTCCATGCGCCGAATTTTGTATAGTGACGTTCGATCTTTTTGTCGGGACAAACCTTTTCGCGATTATGCTTTTTGTAAAATTGCGACCGCAGCCATGAGTCGAGTGCAAGGCCGTTGTATCTTCCGAGAAGTTTCAGCAGGTTGTCCGCCGCATAATCGCCAACACCCTTGACGTTTTTTATTTCCTTTTTCAATTCCGCGGAAGGTAGATCCGATGTGAGCCACGACTCCGGATCGAGTTTACCCGACGCCACGGCCTCGGCCAGCTCTACGAAATAAGGCGATCGATATCCCGCGCGAATTTCGTCGCGATAAAATTTTTCGTTAACGGATGCCATCGCCTCGGCAGTCGGAAAAGCGCGTCTTCCTCCGATCGCAGGCTCGCCCAGGTTGTCGACAAGATTCCTAACCATGTTTCTTGTCAGAGCCCACGAGCAATTTGTCGTGCAAAGTGTCTTTATCAAGTCTTCAAAAACGGTCGCCGATCGGATCAGCCGTCCGGCCCTTGATATCGAAACCCACTTGAGCCGCTCTTCCTTGTCGGTCAGGTTATAAAAATCGTCGAGCGGATCGTCGAGACGCAAAATATGTCGGACGTCGCGAATAAGTTTTTGTTCGTCAAATTTCTTGCCGGCAACCTCGATCGCGAGCCCTCCTACTGTCTCGGAAATCTCCGCTGCGACCGGTTTCGCATAACCGGAGCCGAGGACGCATTCTAACTGCCAATTCGTATCGTCCAACCGCATCGGCAGCAGCTCGCTCCAACCGTGACTATAAACCGTATGTCGGAAACTAAAATTAGGCGGTGTCTCGAGAAAAAGTTCTGCCCGCATGATCGAATTTTATGGCGAAAGGCCCGGGTTGCACAAATCTCGATAATTTTTTCGACTAATCCCCTTGCTTTATCGTCTTATCCTCCGTGCAAGAGCTACAATGGAGACAAAGCAATATAAAAAAGCTTGTTTTTTTTGAAGGATTGTTTTAGATTACTTGTTGTAAAACATAATTTAACGGCCATTCGACCCACCTTGCCGTTTCGAGAAATCCTTCACAGATATATTAAAATTTGAATTAGCAGCCTTAGAGGAGGGAAAGGGTATGTTCAGCTTGAAATCGCACGTTCTGCTGCGAATGATAAGCGTATTGGTTTTTGTTCTCCTTTCGCTGGCGACGGTGCCGGCACAGGAAGATCCGGACCCGAATTCACCGACGCCAATTTTGCTCAGCGAGAACGATTCGACGCGGGCGCTTACGGCGTCGATCGGGAAAAGCAAAACATCAACCCGGTCATCCGCTCGAATCTTTTGGCCGAACCAAAAGGTCGAGCTTTTTGTTACCAACATCGATTTGATGGATGGTGAGGCTGAAAACGCTTTCCGCGTTTACATTCAAGATTCAAAAGGCCGCGAATACCGATTTCCCGTACTCGAGATCCGCCCGTCGGGTCTGCAAAAAGGTGTGTTCGTCGTTGTCGTCGAGCTCAGGGACGATCTCCACTATTGGGCAGAGGCTCCTACG
>JBDTSA010000354.1:0-3302 GCA_039931335.1 Acidobacteriota bacterium | reverse complement strand
CAACCCTGGCCTCCTTCTCTTCGCTGTTCTGCGAAGTTATCAGCACAACCGAACCTACGACGATACCGTCGCCGATCAGCATCTGTCCCGTCATCGATTCACCGGCGATCAGCCATCCAAGCAATACCGCGATCACCGGATTCACATACGCGTAGGTCGCGACCATCGACGGCCGTGCATTTTTCAGCAGCCAACTGTAGGCGGTAAAGCCGACGAGAGAGCCGAAAATTATCAGATAGCCGAGACCGATCAACGAGCTGAAAGAAACCGCCGCCGGTTCGAACGTTGCCCATTCTCCTCGAATGATCCCGACCAGGAGCAGCGACACGCTGCCCGCGATCATCTGCATGCTCGCCGTTAGAAGCGAAGATTTAGGAACTGAACTACGCAGGCCGTAGATCGAACCTGCTGCCCACGAAAACGCTCCGAGAATAACGGCGATGATTCCGATCCACTGACCGGCTCCGCCAGCCTGAACACCATTTGTCGCTCGTCCGCTGATCAGCATCCACACGCCGGCAAAGCCGAGCAGCAAGCCAAGCGCAACTTTCCAGTTCGGCCTGCTGCGTTTTAGCCAGAGCCAACTCAACAGCACGATCGACAAAGGCTCAGTCGCGACGAGCAGTGCAGCGAGGCTCGATGGAATGAAATGCTGCGCGAGCACGACTCCGCCGTTACCGCCGAGCAGGAGCAGTGTGCCGACGATAAAACTAGTCCGCCAATGCTCTAACGTAGGTGTCTCATAGTCTTTCGAAAGGCGGGCCCACAGAAAGAGTATCGAACCCGCGAACAGGAAGCGTGAGCCGGCCATCAGGAACGGCGGGAGAGTTTCGATAGCGTACTTGATCGCGAGATAGGTCGATCCCCAAAAAACGTAAATGGAGAAAAATGCCGCGATCAATATCAGCAGCTTACGGCCGGCAGCCGTCGTTCGAACTTCGTGTAAAGTCATCTCACTTACCCCTTGCTCTGGTTAACTCTTCCAGTTCGATCGGAACGACCGTCCCTTCCTTGAATGTCTTCAGCACGACCGTTGTCCGCGTACTGACCACGTTCGGCAGACCCTTGATCTTTTCGCGAAGAAAGCGTCCCAGCGACTCGGCATCGCGACTTAGCACCTTGATGTAAAAACAATCGTCGCCGGCCACCTCGTGCACTTCCTGGACCTCTGGCACGGCGGCAAGCAACTCGCCGACGCCCTCGCCGCATTCGCTGGTGCGAACTGCAATTATCGACGTCAGCCCAAAGTCGAGAGCCCTGGAGTCGATATCGGCCGAGTAGCCGCGAATAACACGGCGCTCTTCAAGCTTGCGGATCCGCTCCAGTACGGCGGATGGCGCGAGATTAATCTGCCGGGCTATGTCGGCATTAGAAGTGCGACCGTCCTGCTGAAGAATGTTTAGAATTGCTTTGTCGATAGCGTCAATCATTCGGCTAATACCTCGATAGATAGAATAATCATCGGCTATTGACTTGTCAAGCCGAATTTTGGAACCGACTGTCACGTAAAGCTCGCAAAGGCCGCGAAGAGGAAGCTTTTTCATAGATCTTTGCGTCCTTCGCGAGCTTTGCGTGAGGTTTCCTCCGCTGTATCATCACCGCATGGCCTCCGTAATTCAGCTTGAACCTAAAGTCGAGGAGATCGTCTCCTATAATCCCGCGACAGGCGACGAAGTCGGCCGCGTCGATCAAACTTCTGAAGAGGACGTTCGTGCCGCAGTCGAGCGTTCGCGCGAAGCTTTCCACAAGTGGAAAACGACTTCATTTCGCGAAAGGCGCGCGCTCGTGATGAGAGCTCGCGAAGTGATCTTGTCCGAGTTGGACAAGATCGCGCACTTGATCTCGGCCGAATCCGGAAAACCGTTTGGCGAGGCGATCGCGATGGAGATCGCTCCGGTTCTCGACCTGATGCAATACTTCGCCCGAAAGACGGAGCGCATTCTCAAACCGAAACGCATCGGCATCGGTCTGTACGCGACTATGGGCCGCTATTCGAAGATCGTCTATCACCCGCTCGGTGTCGTCGGAATTATCCCCGCATGGAACTATCCGTTCTCGATCCCGCTCGGCGAAACCGTAATGGCGATCATGGCCGGCAACTCGGTCGTCATGAAACCGTCGGAGCTGACCCCGCTAACCGGTTTGAAGATCGCGGCGATCTTTGAACGCGCCGGCGCGCCTGAAAGCCTTGTTCAGATCATTACTGGCGACGGACGAACCGGTGCCGCGCTCGTCGAGGCGGCACCGGACAAGATCATGTTCACCGGCTCAGTCGCGACCGGAAAGAAGATTGCAGCTGCAGCGGCGAAGAATCTGACGTCTGTCGTACTTGAGCTCGGCGGCAAAGATCCGATGATCGTATTCGAAGACGCAAATCTCGAGCTCGCCGCCGGAGCCGCCGTCTGGGGCGCGTTCTGCAATGCGGGGCAATCATGCTCGTCGGTCGAACGGCTCTATGTGCAGGAAGGTGCCGCAGCGAAACTCACGAAACTTATCGTCGAAAAAACGCGGGCGTTGACGCAGGGTTCGGGTGATCGCGAAGACGTTTCGATCGGCGCGATGTCATCGGAGCGACAGTTGAAAATCGTCGAAGATCACGTCGACGCCTTTCGCGAAGCCGGTGCGAAGATCGAGATCGGAGGACAAGCTGCAATCCAAAATCCAAAATCAAAAATCCAAAATCTCTTCTATGAACCAACGGTCATCACCGGTGCGACGAACGACATGCGTCCGATGCAGGAAGAGACATTTGGCCCGACGCTTCCGATCGCAACGTTCAAGACCGAGGAAGAGGCGATCGCACTTGCGAACGATTCGGAATTCGGATTGACCGCGAGTGTTTGGACGCGCGATTACGCAAAGGGAAGACGCGTAGCTGAGAAGATCGAAGCCGGCTCGGTTTGCGTCAACGAAGTTCTCTACACGCACGGCATCGGTCAGACGCCGTGGGGCGGTTTCAAAAACTCTGGCCGCGGCCGCACGCACGGGCATGAAGGATTGATGGAACTCGTCCAGCCGCAGCATGTTCACGTGAATCGACTCGCATTTCTACCAGACGCATGGTGGATGCCTTACTCATCGACGGCAGTCGAAACGTTTCGCGGGTTCGCGACCAAGTTCGCCAGCGGCTCGTTGATGAAAACCACGACGCTCATGCCGCAGCTCTTCAAGCGGATCAGGGAGCTGCTGAATAAATGAACGGACGAATGCCGGCGATCTTCTTTGGCCACGGCAATCCGATGAACGCGCTTGCGGATAATTCGTTCACGCGGGCATGGGCCGAGATCGGCCGCAGCATTCCC
>JBDTSA010000353.1:0-3305 GCA_039931335.1 Acidobacteriota bacterium | reverse complement strand
AAGATCGTCCGCTCGACCGAGCCGCAGCCGACGTACGGTTTCATCCACAAGAACAATCCCGAAGATCGCTTTTTGAGATTCGTAGCCGCGGTGCTCGAAGACGGCGCGGATATGATCGATCCGGCGTTCAAGGATTCTTTCCAGCGGCCGCTGCTCACAGAGTTCGAAGCCGAGGCGTTGCGCTATCTTGCACTCGGGCTTTCGAACTGGGCGATCGCACGAAAGTGCAGCCTAAGCCTTCGCGGGGTTGAGAGCCGGCTTGCGACGCTTTACGAAAAACTGTTTCCTGCGAGTTCAGGCGGCACCGAAAACGAGGAGTATGACAAGCTCGCCTACAATATGCGGACGCGGGCTTTCTTTCAGGCGTTGAGCCGCGGCCTTATCAATAATGATGAGTTGGACAAGGCCGAGGCCGAGTTAACGGAGTGGATCGAGCGCGATCAGAAAAAGTTTTCGAAGAGCGAGAAGGCGTGATTGATTCTCTATCCATGAACCTGCGCTTCTCGATGTAATTTGTTGCCGATGCTCCGGCCCGAAAGCGTGAAAATGTAACCGGAGATGAGTTGCCCCGGCCTTCAGGCCGGGGTGGGTTTAGAGATTTGGCCCGGCTCTAGCCGAACGTTCTTCGTCTAAAGCCCAGCCTTATTGGTTCGATGACCGAAAAGCTTAAACACAGAACACACGGAATGCGCTGGCCGGGCACGATCAAACTCGCAAGAGGATGAATTTTAGGCGCATTCCGAAGAGATGGACCGGCTAATTCTTTACATCGACATATTTCTGCTGACCTTCGCGATCGGCATTAACGCTCATCGGGTTGAGATTTGGTATAACTCGCCGGTGCCATATGACGAATCCGAAAAGTGCGTAACCTGAAGGCAACAGCTCCGATAGGAGCGGAATGTTTGTAGCAACTCATGAAGCCGCTCCGATAGGAGCGGTATGTTGGTTTCGCTCCTAATGGAGCGAGATTCTTTATTGTGATCTCCGTGCTACAAACATTCCGCTCCTATCGGAGCAGGGATGCAAAAAGAAGCGAAGCAATCTCGCGGTAGTTCCTAATGCGGACGCCTAAACCTCTAAATATATTCCTGGTTCTATTTTCGGCGCTGCTCTCGGCTGTGCCGTTCTTTCTCGCGCAGAACACGTCGCAATCTCCCTCAGCGTCACCCGATCAATCCCCAAGCCCGTCTCCAAGCCCGACACCGAGCGTCCGAGCACCTTCGCCGACGCCGCTGCCCGGCGCTCAGAACTTTCATCAGTGGGGTTCGATCACGGTCTTCAACGGACTCCCGTCCGACAGCGTTCGTGCCATCGCCCAAACACCCGACGGCGTGATGTGGTTCGGAACCGATAACGGTCTCGCCCGATTCGACGGGCGGCGTGTGCAGACTATTCCGCTAGGCGACGCCGAGTCGCACCGCGTGCTTGCCCTGGCTCTCGAGTCAACAGACGCGCTTTGGGTCGGAACTGATTCCGGTGCCTATGTTTTAATGAACGGCAATTTCATGCCAGTTGAAGGAACGTCGGGCATGGGGATCACGTCGATTCTTATCGTAAGCAATGATGCCTTTCTTGGTACCGACACCGGTCTTGTCCTAAATGTCGCAGCGGGTGGGTCGGGCGCACTTCGCACCGTCGAAAAGCCGCTGGCTGGTGGTGACGGAGCTCCGATCAGCGTGACCTGTCTCGTTCGAAGCGCGGACAGGGTGCTCGCGTGCGCGGGTGGGAAAGGCGTCGTTGAGATCGGAGGGACAGCTGTCACAGATCTTGTGACATCTCCGCGTCCGCCCTTTGTAAGATCGCTGCTCCAGACAGACGATGGCAAACTCTGGTTTGGAACCAATGCGGCAAAGGGGGCAAGCGGCGTGTATGTAGGCGGTTCAGATTCGAAGGTGACGCGAATTCCGGCGCCTACGGCCGACGTTTTTGCGCTCGAAAAGAATAGCGGGAGCGTGTGGGCAGGAACGGAGCGATACGGTTTGTTCCAATTCGACGGTGCGAAGCTCAGGAAGAATTACACGTTCGAGAACACTTCGGGCGGCCTCCGTTCGAACATGATCTTGACGATGTTCACCGATCGCGAAGGCGTCCTTTGGATCGGCACGAACCGGGGTGTAAGCCGGTTCGATACTCGCGGGGCATTGCAGGAAACCGTCTCCGACATTCCAAACAGCAATTTCATACGCAGCCTGTATCGAACGACGAAAGGCGAAATATACGCCGGGTCGAACCGAGGTCTTTTTATGAAGGGTGCCGACAACTGGCAGCCGTTAGTTGCGTACGGAAACAAACCGATCTACGCGCTCAGCGAAGATCGATCCGAGCGCGTGGTTGTCGGAACCGTCGGGACAGACATTTATCCTTCCGCTTCGAACGATTCGGGCGTGTGGTCTTTCGCCGACTTTCGAAACGTGAAATACGCGGCGGTGAATCGCCTCGGGCTCCTGCAGATCAAACCGACCGGAAACGTGCTGGTGCAGTCCGATCCATCGATCAGCAGCTTATGCGGCACAGTTGCGAAGCTCTACATCGGCACAACCGGGAACGGCCTCTTCAGCTTTGACGGCCGCACGATGACGAGCGAGATCGCGCCCGAAGTCCTTAGAAGCGGGACGATCTGGAAGATATCGGTTGGCGAAGATAACGCCCTCTGGATCGCGGGCCAGCATGGTGTATTTCGTGTACGATCTGGCGAAGTCGAAAAGATCATCGAGGCTGAAGACGTTCGGGATGTTGTCGCGACCGGCGATGAATTATGGGCGGCGACAACCACTCGCGGGCTGCTTCATGCGCGACGGGACGATCGATTCGGCTGGCTCGTCTCTGCTGTCGGATTCGAACAAGGTTTGCCGTCCGAAAAAGCCTTCGGCATTGTTCGCTCCGACGAAGGATTTCTGATCGCGACCAACCGCGGTGTTGTCACTTACAAGCCGGGCAGGGTCGCGCCAAAACTGATTCCCGTTCGCGTTCTCAGCCAGCGGTCACATGACCTCGCCGAGCTGGCTTCGAAGGTCGAGCTCGACTACCCGCAGAACTCGCTGCTTGTCGAAGTTGCCGGCCAAAGCAGCCGCACATTTCCGGAAGAGTTCCAATACGCGTTTGTCTTGAAGAACGGAAAAGGTGAAGAAGTCGCTCGTCAGCTCGCGAACGATGCCGAGTACGCGCCGGCGGATCTCGCCGCGGGAGAATACACGATCGAATCGATCGCTTTCAATCGCGATCTGCTTCCTTCCGAACCCTTGATGATCAAGTTCTCCGTCGCAAAAGCGCCGTTTCCGTGGACGGCGACGGCGCTTGGAGCT
>JBDTSA010000352.1:0-3307 GCA_039931335.1 Acidobacteriota bacterium | reverse complement strand
ATAAATTCACTCACCGGCGGGGCGTTGTAATGCAGTCCCTTGCCGCCGAGATCGGTATTCAGCGCCGGCGGGACAATTTCTATAACTTCTACATACCTTGATCTCAATAAAAACTCCAGCGAGACGGTGAATGAATGGAAAAACGCTTTCGTCGCAGAGTAGACCGGCGTCTTTGTGAGTGGAACGAATGACAACCCGGAGGTGACATTCATGATCGTATCGAGCGACGCTAAGTTCAAGAACAGGGACGTAAGGTGTAGCGGAGCTACGATGTTCGTCGTGATCTCTTCTTTCGCCTTTCGAAAAAAGTGCTGATCAGTCACCGACATCCAGTTCTGAATACCGGCATTGTTCACAAGGACATTCAGGTCGGTATGCTCCAGCGAGACCCATTCGAACAGTTTCTTCCGCTCCCTGTCCAACGTCAGATCGCACTGCATGGTTATGACGGACGGAAGTTTTTCGGACGCCTCTTTTAAAGCAGATTCCCTCCGCCCGCAGATGATGACCGTATTTCCTTCCTGAATAAATCGCTCGGCCATCCCATATCCGAGACCACTGCCGCCGCCAGTGATCAGTATTTTGTTACCCGTTAATTTCATTTGTAATAGTTTTCAATTTAAATAGTTTCGATGCAATTTCGAACAGGGCCACGGGAGCGAAGTGTTTGTCGCCTCACGTCGTCTGTAGCCCCATAAGGAAAGAGTCCGCACCAGCTGCCGTAACGGGTGAGTTCTTAATTCCGGTCCGACAACAAGAAACCCAGCCACGAAACCCACGAACCGGTCATTCTTGTTTCTTGTGCTTCGCATGTTTCGTGGTTCGTTTTTGTACGCACTGAGTTGAGGACTTAATCCAACACACCCAACTCATCAAGGGCGGTGAGCAGTTCCGACGGATCGCGATAGACACGATACGCACCGGCGCTCGTCAATTCTTCCTCGCCATAGCCCCCGCTCAAAAGCCCGACGCTGAGCATCCCCGCACGTCGCGCGGCGAGGATGTCCCAGACCGCGTCGCCAATGACGTAACATTCGAGAGGCGAGACGCCGAGGCGCTGCTGGCAAGCGAGAAAGAGATCGGGCGCGGGTTTCGCTCGAACGACGATGCCTCGATCAACGACGACGACATCATCACCGACACCGAGCGCATCGAGCGACTTATCGATCTCCGGTCGCCGCCCCGATGTCGCGATGCCGTACGTGACATTGTGCTCTTTCAAAAATCTTAGAAGCTCGACTGCGCCCGGGAGCGGCCTTCGCTCTGGGGCCAGCTCCATGAAGATCTCGCCATGCCGCTTCTGCAGTGAGTCCGTCTCTTCGGGTGTCAGTTTGCGCCCCAGTTCGCGTGCAACGGCGCGTGCGAACAACCCGCCGCTCATCCCGATCCGCCGGTGGATCCGCCATCCGTCGATCGCCATCCCGGCTTCTTCGAACGCCCGCTGCCACGAAAACACGTGCGCATAAACCGTGTCGATGAGCGTGCCGTCGAGGTCGAATATGAGTGCATGCATGATCTCACTTTAGCACCGGAGATCTTACCGCAGAGACGCAGAGTCACCGAGACGTCCTGGCATTTGGCTTTTAGCCTTTAGCTTTTAGTTCTTGTTGTCTCTTGTCTCTTCTCCCGGGGTTCGCCTCTCGATGTGCGGAAAAGCGCCGCTTTTCCGTCAACTTCTGAACATGTTTCGCGGCTCCACGGCCGAGATCGTCGCCTAGCGACCCCTCGAATTTGGCCGTGGCCTTCAGCCATTGTAAGCAGGAGCGATCGATCGTGCCGCGTCACCGGCAACTGAATCAATCGCCGCTGAGGCGGCGAAAATAATACTGATCGACAACCGTGGGCTGAAGCCCACGGCCAAACGCATTCGAGCGCTAAGCGGCCAACAAAACCGGAAAATCTCCTTGGATCGCGCCCGCTGGTGTACGGAAAAGCTTCGAAGATCCTGTCGTAGCTGGACGACCTCGCTAATCAGGGCGGATAATAATCAAACCCGTGGTGGCGATCAAAACAAAATGAGAAGTTTGGTCATTACAGTCATTTTCGTCTTGGCTCTGTTCATAGCGAATAGTGTCGCGCAACCTGAGTCAAAGACGACGGTTTCGGTAACGAAGATGTCGCCGCTGAAGACGCTCGCGACCGTCAACCGTTTCGTTGCAAGCGCGGTTTTCAGGAAATACAAACTTCGTAAAGGGAAAGGCTGGAAGTTGCGAACAGGGGAATATAACCAACAGTATAAGAGCCTGTTTGGTAGGGCGGTTATTGAGGTTCAAACCGTGGGTCGACGAATTACAAAAGCTGACGTGCTTTTTTATGAACGCGGTAAATTGCCCGACCGTGAACTGCAGTTTATATTCGCGTTGACAGAATCGCTAAATAAGAACAGAAAGCTGAGCGTTGAGCGTCGACGGTTAATAAGTACGACCGTTGAAAAAGTCGCCATGAACATGACCGATAACGGGGTTATTACGATAAACGACGTCACAATTTACGCAGGCAATGTTGGTGGTCACACTGTCGTAATAAATGCTGCTGAGCTATAGTTGTTTTTTGGATTTATGACTTACATTCGATCTACATTCCGACACCCGGCGTTGCCGAAGAACGATCTCGGCTACACCGTCGATTACTACGAAGGCTCACTTAGCACGCTTTGCGCGGGGTGCGGGCATGACTCGATTAACGCGGCGATCGTCGAGGCGTGCTGGGAGTTGAACATCGAGCCGCATAAAGTGGCGAAGCTCTCGGGCATCGGCTGCTCGTCGAAATCGCCGGCGTATTTTCTGTCGAACTCGCACGGGTTCAATTCGGTCCACGGACGTATGCCGTCGGTCGCGACGGGTGCGAATCTCGCGAATCGCGATCTGATCTATCTCGGCGTCTCGGGCGACGGCGATACGGCGTCGATCGGGATGGGGCAATTTGTTCATGTCGTCAGGCGCAACCTGAACATGGTTTACCTGGTGATGAACAACGGATGCTACGGCCTCACAAAGGGACAGGATTCGGCGACCGCGGACGCGGGTTCGAAGTCGAAAGCCGGGAGCGTAAATCTTTTTGAAGCGATCGATCTCGCAAGCCTCGCGATCGAGCTCGGTGCGACGTTCGTCGCGCAGAGTTTTTCGGGCGACAAGGAACAGCTCGTGCCGCTGCTCCAGGCGGCGATGAAACATAAGGGATTTGCATTTTTGAATGTCATCTCTCCGTGCGTCACATTCAACAACAATCCCGGCTCGACGAAATCGTACGACTACGTTCGCGAGCACGTCGAAGCCACCGCGACGATGGACTTTGTCCCGCTTATGCG
>JBDTSA010000351.1:0-3320 GCA_039931335.1 Acidobacteriota bacterium | reverse complement strand
GGTCGATATCAATCCGATCTCGACGCCGATCTGCACCGAGAGAAACTCGACATAAGAGCGCGCATTCTTTGGAAGCTTGGCGAAGTCGGTGGTGCCCACCGTCTCGCTCTTCCAACCCGGCAAACTTTCGTAGATCGGTTTGATCATCCGAAGGTCGTTCGAGACCGCCGGAAACGTATCGACACGTTTCCCATCGATCTCGTAACCGATGCAGACCTTGATCTCTTCCAACGCATCGAGTACGTCGAGCTTCGTCAACGCGATCGAATCGAAACCGTTGAGCTCGGCCGCGTATCTTGTCGCGACGGCGTCGAACCAACCGCAGCGGCGCGGACGTTTTGTAACGGATCCATATTCGTTACCGCGTTGCCGGATCAGGTTCGCCATGCTCTCTTCTTCATCGAGCATCTCGGTCGGAAACGGGCCTTCGCCAACTCTGGTCGCGTACGTGCGAACGATGCCGAGCACTCCGGTTATGTGATGCGGAGGAATTCCGGCTCCGACAGATGCACCGCCGGCTGTTGGATTGGAGGAAGTTACATATGGATAAGTTCCGTGGTCCACATCTAGCAGCGTCGCCTGGGCGCCTTCGAGTAGAATTTTTTTATTTTGCTTTCGCGCTTCGGCAAGAAAGTGCGAGGTCTCGCAGACGAACGGACGAAGGCGTTCGACTAGCGGAGCGATCTCATTGTAAATATCGTCTGCACGCAGCGGCTGTTGTCCGAACAGCACGATGATTCGATTTGCTTCCTCGAGATTGCGCTCGATTCGAAGCTTGAGGAGCTCCGGTGACATCGCATCCGCCACTCGAATTCCGCGTCGTCCCGCCTTGTCCTCGTACGCCGGCCCGATACCCCGAAGCGTCGTGCCGATCTTCTCGTTACCCAAACGCTCTTCCGATGTGTGATCGAGAGCTCGGTGATAGGGCATGATCAGATGAGCACGCGATGAAACTTTCAGACGCTCGGGTGTGACCGAGATCCCTTTTTCGGTCATCTGATCGATCTCTTCGAAGAATGCCTTCGGATCGATCACCATTCCATTCCCAAGAACGCATGTCGATTCTTCATGGATGATGCCCGACGGCAGCAGTCGGAGCACAAACGCCTTGTCGCCGACATACACGCTATGCCCGGCGTTGTGCCCTCCCTGATAGCGAGCGACGATATCAAAGCGATCCGCGAGCAGATCGACAACCTTTCCTTTTCCTTCGTCGCCCCACTGGGCGCCGATGATGACAATGATCATAATTGATATTTGATAATTGATAGTTGAAAATCACGGTCTTCTTAGCTTCGTCTTCTTTATGATCGCAGTTAGGATTCTGATCAATTCCTCACAATCAAACAAAATTGAATCAGCCTCTTTCTTAGTTAGGTATCTGGCATCCCGCAACAAGTTCAACCAGTATTCCGTCTCGACGGCTTCCTTCAACGCTATTGATAGCTTACTGATGAAGTCTGCCCGTGACTGAGCTTGATTCGCTTCAGCGATGTTTGCTCCTATCGATGTGCCGGATCGAAGCACTTGCTTCGAGACAATATACTCACGTTTACGTTCGGCAAGATGTTTATAGAGATTAATCGTTCGAAGTGCAAAGGCGTATGATTTGTCCTTCAAGACGTTCTGCCGGGGAGAAGTCATGATTCGATGCCTCCATCGTACTTGTTTCCCCGAACGCATCAATTATCAACTATCAATTATCAACTATCAATTACCACTGCGTGTCCATTCGTAAAGCTCGACATATTTTCTCGCCGCGTTCTCCCACGAGTTATCGATGCTCATCCCGTTATGCTGGATCTTTCGCCACGTCGACTGATCGGCGTACGCGAATAATGCTTCGTAGATCTTTTCCAGAAACTTCTCACCGTTAAAGGGGCCAAATTTAAAACCGTTACCGTATCCGTTCACCGCGTCGAAGCTCTGGACCGTATCATCGAGGCCGCCGACGGCGCGGACGATGGGGACCGTACCGTAGCGTAACGAGTACATCTGATTCAATCCGCACGGCTCGAACTTCGACGGCATCATGAAGATATCGGCGCCGGCTTCGATCTTGTGGGCAAGCGTTTCGTTATAGCCGCGAAAAACTCCGACCTGCCGCGGAGCATGATCGCGAAGAGCCTGCCAAAAATCCTCGTAACGTTTTTCACCCGATCCAAGCGAAATAATATACGCACCGGTCGCAAGCAATTCGCCCGCGATCTGCATCATCAGGTCAATTCCCTTCTGAGCCGTGAGCCGTGTAATGTTTGCGAGGATCGGACGATCCAGATCTACTGGGAGCGAGAATTCTTCGAGCAAAGCGCGCTTACATTCACGTTTACCTGCGAGGTTGTCGATGCTGAAATGCGCACGAATCTCTTTGTCAGTCGCCGGATCCCACACCTCGTAATCGACACCGTTTGTAATGCCGATCAACCTGTTCGCACGCTGTCGCGTCAGCCACTCCAATCCGTAACCGTTCTCGCGTGTTTGAATTTCCTGAGCGTAGCGGCGCGACACCGTTGAAAGCGTGTCCGACATTTGCAATCCGGCCTTCAATGCCGAAGCGTACCCGTTAAATGAAAATGCGGTTCGCGCGAACTCCGATCCGAATCCGAGGTCCCAGAGTTCTCCTAATCCAAAGCCGCCCTGGTAAGCCATGTTGTGGATCGAGAACACCGTCCGCGTATTTTGCCAAAACGGGTCCCAACGGCGGGCCGATGCAAGCTCGACTGCGGCGAAGCCGCAATGCCAGTCGTTCAGGTGAACTATATCGGGCGGTGCTCCGATTCGCTTCAGCAAGACGAGCGCGGCGTGATTGAAAAATGCGAAGCGTTCGTAGTCTTCGGTGTAACCGTAGATCGAATCGCGGTGAAAATATGACGGAGCGTCAATTAGAAAAGTTGGTGATCCGTTCGCTTCACTGTAAAAAGCTTTGGCCCTGTACGTACGGCCGCGCCAGTCGACGTTCAGATCGTCGACCGCCGTGCGCCAGAGAAATTCGGCTTTCGTCTGCCAGTAACATGGCGTGATCAGCAGCGAATCGACGCCCACACCCTTCAACGCCTTCGGCAGTGCTCCCGCGACATCGCCCAGCCCCCCCGTCTTGGAGTATGGAACTGCTTCTGCTGAGATTACGGCAACACGCATATTTGTGTATCGTAAATAGTAAATCGTGAATAGAAACCTGCTTCAAAGCGAGCCCTATTCACGATTTACGATTCACTATTTACTCTCTTCTAAGTTTGCATTGACGCGAGGAACTCGGCGTTAGTCTTCGTCTTGCTGAGACGCTCGAGAACGACTTCCATCTGCTCGACGGGCGACAGCGG
>JBDTSA010000350.1:0-3326 GCA_039931335.1 Acidobacteriota bacterium | reverse complement strand
TCGACGCCGCAAGGAGCCGAGAGCCTCAACACGGCGCTTGAACAAGATCACGACGGCAGCATCCTTGACAACCTCGGTGGCCTCGGCAGCATGATCTTTGGCGGCGGACAGCAGGCCGCGGCTCCTCCGCGTCAAGCGGATGCCGGCGGAATCCTCGGTCACATTCTCGGAAACAATCAGGGAGCCGTTGTACAGCAAGCAAGTAACGAATCGGGTCTTGGTGGTGGCCAGGTTGCACAGATCCTGATGATGCTTGCGCCGATCGTTATGGGCTATCTCGGACGCCAGAAACAGGAGCAAGGCGTCGGTGCCGATGGGCTTGGCGGACTTCTCGGTGGTTTACTCGGCGGACAGCAGTCGGCCGCCGCGGCGCCGCAGTCATCGGGAAACGCGATGATCGATATGGCATCCGGCGCGCTGGACAGCGACCACGACGGCAGTGCGATCGACGACATCGCGTCGATGGCATTCAACTACATTAAGAACAGATAAATAACCGTTAAGAGCGTTTTGGTCGCCGGTCGTCACAATGACGGCCGGCGACTTTTGTTTTGTGAAACAATCGAATATCTCGTCGCGTAAGAAACGGTTTGTTAATTAGCAGGAAATCTTAAAGCATCTCGAAAGTCATATGAATCAGAACAATTTTAGTCGTCGTCTGACCGCCATTTTCGTTGCCGGCATACTGCTTTTTTCGTCGATCGCGCAGGCTCGGCCGATGCCCGACCCGCTTGACCTGATGCCTGACGCCGCAAAGCTTCCGCCCGTCAATTGGATCCGCAGCCGGAAGATCGACGTCAAACATATACTCATCGATCTGCGCTTCAATTGGGATAAGCAGCAGGCACTCGGCGTTTCGACGATCACGCTCGCGCCGTTCAATGACACGGACAAGATCACGCTCGATGCTGCGGCGATGACGATCAACTCGGTGAAGACGGCCGACGGTAAAACCCTGCAGTTCAACTACAAGGGCGGTGCTGATAATGACAACCTCGAGATCACGCTCGATCGCGTCTATCGGAGCGGCGAAGACGCGACGGTAAAGGTCGATTACGCGACCAACTACGTTAACTCGGCGGACGGCGATACGGCGATCGGGGGCTTCGGACGCGGTTTACGGTTTATCATTCCGGGTGCAGACGAGCCGAACAAGCCGAAGCAGATCTGGTCGCAGGGCGAGTCCGAGTTTAATCGATACTGGTTTCCGTCCTACGACAGCCCGAACGATTTCCGCACGTCCGAGTTGAAGGCTACGGTCGAGAAGCCGTTCTTTGTCGTTTCGAACGGAAAACTCGTGAGCACAAAAGAGAATCCGGACGGGACGAGAACATTCGACTGGAAAATGGACCAGCCGTATTCAAATTACCTGACGTCGATCGTCGTCACGAATACAAAACCGGTCGAGCAAAACGCGGACGGCGTTCCGGTTTACAACTACGGCTACCCGGACGAGACAAAAGAGGTCGCGGCGACGGTAAAAAATCTTCCGGCGACGATCAAATTCTTCGGCGAGATCACCGGTGTGAAATATCCATACGCGAAATACTCGCAGGCGTTTGTCGAAGATTTCGGCGGTGGAATGGAGAACATCTCGGCGACGACGCAGATCGAGGAGATGATCCACGACGATCGCGAGCTGATCGACACCGACAGCGAAGGTTTGCAGTCACACGAGTTGGCTCACCAGTGGTTTGGCGACTACGTGACGTGCCGCGACTGGGGACAGATCTGGCTGAACGAAAGTTTCGCGACATACATGCAGGCGATGTGGACCGAGAAGTTGAAGGGCCACGAAGAGTTTCTCTACGCCGATATCCGCAACAACCATGACCAGGTTCTCGGATCTTGGGAAGGCGGGCAGCGCCGCCCGATCGTGACCAAGTACTACGCGAACAAGGATGCGTTGTTCGATAACTATGCTTATCCGGGCGGCGGCTCGGTTCTGCACATGCTGCGGAAACATCTTGGCGAAAAGCTCTTCTATAAATCGCTGAATACTTATTTGACGAGTAACGCGCATCAGCCCGTCTCAACTGAGGATCTCCGGATCGCGGTTGAAGAAACGTCGGGGCAGTCGATGGATTGGTTCTTTGACCAGTGGCTCTACAAAATGGGGCACCCGATATTCGATATCACGCAATCTTACGATGACGCCAAAAAGCAATTGACGCTGAACGTAAAGCAGACCCAGAAACTGGATCTCACCAACGCGTATCCGCAGACGGAATTTTTCCAGAGTTTTGTCGATGTCGAGATCGACGGGCGTGTAGAGCGAGTCTGGATGGCGCCAAAGGCGGAGAACGTATTTGCGTTCAATGTCGCTTCGAAGCCAAAGCTTGTGAACTGGGATTACGAGAGCACACTGCTCAAGGAAATGAAGTTCGAGAAGCCGGTTGACGATCTGCTCTATCAGATGGCGAACGACAAGGATGTGCTCGCACGCCGTTGGGCGATGGGCGAATTAGAAGAGAAAGCAAAAAGTGGCACGGACCGCGAGCGGATCGTTACGGCGCTTGTGACATCTGCCGAGAAAGATCCGTTCTGGCGAATTCGCCGTGCGGCCCTATCGGTGATCGCGAATATATACTCGCCCGATCCGCAGCCCGGGCAGGATCGCCCGGCGGTCAAACTTGACGGCACTGTCGAAGCGGCGCTAATCAGGCTTACAAAAGATCCGAAGACGATCATTCGCGGCGAAGCACTGGAGCTTCTGGGTGAGACCCAGGACAAGAAATATGCCGACATCTTCCTCCCGGCGCTCAACGATCAGAGCTACGAGGTGATCGATCAAGCTGCGTTGGCACTGGGAAGAGTTAAGGATCCGCGTGCGTTAGACGCTTTGACGAAGCTTACAGCGACGAAATCCTGGAAGGGCCGTGTCATGATCGCCGGTCTCAATGGACTTGCTGAGCTTGGCGACAAGCGGGCATTTGAAACCGGTTACAAGATCGCAAACGATACTTCCGTGTCGAGAAACATCCGTACGAACGCGTTGGCGGTTGCTGGTGCAACCGGCAAGGGAGACCCGCGGGCGTTTCCGCTCATCTTCGAACAATTCAAGAAGGCGGTGGAAGCGACAAGCTTTCAGGGCATGATCAACGGGATGAACGCACTCATCAAGGTCGCCGATCCGCGGGGCCAGGAAGCGTTCGATCTGGTGAAGAAGAAGTTTAAGGATCAGCCCGGAGCGTTAAATTTCGTTGCCGGCTTTGAACGGCGGTTCAAGGCGGCGGTAGGGAAGTAGTTCGGGAATACGCTAAGAGTTTTTGAACGCGTAGCGGTAATGATGGCTACTGAGGACTTTTCGGGCTTCGCCCGCCGAT
>JBDTSA010000349.1:0-3348 GCA_039931335.1 Acidobacteriota bacterium | reverse complement strand
AAAAAAAGAACACGACAGGCTCGAACGCCTGTCGTGCTGGTACCGACTCGTTTTGTACTCTAGCTAGTCTTCTTCGCCTTCCACTTCTTGATCGAATCTTCTAACCCTGCGATCTGGGCCGGGCCGGAGGGAGGCGTCGAGCTCTTCGCCATTGCGAGCGCCTTTTCGCCAAGGACGACGGCCTCGTCGAAGCGTCCCATCTGAGCAAGAAGAGTGGCCTTAGAATTTAGATTTCCCGGGGTCTCTTTCGCTTGGATCGATTCGTCTAGCCATCCGATTGCTTCGTTGTAGTTCGCAGTGAGCTTGAATGTGCGGATGTAGTTCGCACCCTGGCCGAGCGGACGATAATCGTCGGCTTTCCGATTCTTGATCGCATCGCGGATTGAGGCGAGGACGCGGCCGTGAATGTCACCGATATCGACCTCGAAGGGAACCGCGATCTTTTCCCAGCGAAGATTTACGCGCGTGCTGCTGGCCGTTACATCGTCGAATTCGTAGAGAAGAGTTTCCTGCATGGACGACTTCTCAGGCTTAACCATCACGCGGAGAGCATCCTTTTTCTGATCGTAACTAAAGCTGCCCCACTTGTCGTTATCCTTGCTAAAGATCAGCGTCCAATCGACCTTTCCCGGGATGATATGAAAGCCGTATTTTCCGGCGGCGAGCGGCTGGCCGTTAATGCTCACATCACGCGAGAAATCGATCGTCGTGTTTTCATTGGCTCCAGTTCGCCAAACTTGCCCGTTCGGCACGATACACGGTTCCTCGTAGTTCGTAATGGGTACGAGGTTCTTCGCCTCGCAGCCCCATAGCTTTCTCGCCTTTGTATTCGGCCGATGATAGACGATCGAAACTTTCGCATCGCCGACGGTCTGGATGATCTCCTGACGCTGACTCTCACGCGGTGTCGCGACCTGCGCAAATTCCGTTGAACCGACTCCGAGAACTATTGCAATAATAAAAAAATAGTACGAATCATTTTTCCAACTTCTCCTTCGCTCTTTGAATGAAGACCCGAATCATCTCACTGATCTTTTTCGTCATCTCGCTGCTTATCAAACCTTCGCCCGCAAGACCGGCCAGATAGTGCAGCTCGCGTGCCGACTTGCGACGAAGCTCGACCATCTGAGAAAAGTGTATTAGCGTGACATTCTTCGCCTTCTCGAGAAAATCGGCCGAGAACCGCAGGAAGTTCTGGGTCTCGAGCGCGACCGGGAACCACTCGATACGTTCGTGCGAATTCTCGCTCAATTCGACGGCGAACTTTTGCATCATCTGTCCGACGATCGGGATCTCGGCCTGTATCTTCCAGTGAGCAACGCCTTTCGCATCGGTATGAATACTCGCGATCCCCGGCATCAGATCGGCAAAATTGCGGATGTCGGAAAAAAACTCGCGTACCTTTTCAATATTTGTCTGAACTTCGACGTCGTCGCTATACCCTGCTTTTACTGTGAACATTATCTAGAACACCCCATTGAATAAAATAGAATTAAAAAACGGCCGCGTCGTCGAACGAAAGATCCCGCGGAAAAACGGCTCGTCGGCAAAGAGTATTACGTGCCCGGAGCCTAAAGGTTCATCGATCAAATACGCCGTGCCTTTTAGTAGTCGTTCCGTGTTTCCTTCCCACACGAACCCCGAAAGCGTAAGTGGGCGTTTCGGTTTCGCATCGAATACCAACGCGTTCGTACCTTCCTTAGAATAACGGAAAAAATAACCGCTTGAAAGCAATACCGGTAACTCATCCTGATTCAATCCGTAGGTCAGATAAGTTGTTCGATCCACGGTCGCGCGCATGATCGCACCGGGGATGCCCTCCGGGACTTTGCCCGCATTCGCCGACGGTGATGCGATCGGCGGCAGGACCGGAGCTTGCCAATCCTGTTTGTCCGTTTTCGGTTCCGGCGTGGCGACCGGTTCAGCGGTGTCGGTGCTCGGAGTTCCTTTCGGAGTCGGCGTCGGTTTCGCCTCTGCGTCTTTTCGTTTGTCCGTGTCGTCGGCACCGGTCTTTCCTTTTTCTTCTTCGTCGTCGCTGCCGACAAGTTTCGACGATGTCAGGCCGACATCTTTTAGCGCCGCGAAAACCGAGGCTCCGCGCACCGTGACCAGTGTTCCGCCGCTACTGATCCAGGTCTTTAATCCCGCAACGCCACCGGCGCCGAGCGAGCTGAAGTAACGTCCGGCCGCACCGTCGGGCATGATCAGGACATTGAATTTGTTCAAGACACTGCCTCGCGCGTTCGCGAGCGTGATCGGTGTGAACTCGATTCCGTATCGATCGAGCGTCCACCAGATCGAACCGTACGATGTTTGATCGACGACCTCGTCAGCGATAATCCCGATCTTCGGCATTTGCATCGGCTGGACGTTCTCGCTGCCCACACCCGTGTCGCCTTCCTCGTTGTACCCGCTGTTGACTGCGACGACTGTCGTCCCGGTCTCAGCAGCGAGGCGAGCGATCGCGTCGTGTATCGTGTTGGCATTTCGCGAGATCCTGACGACGAAACTTCCACGGGCGAATGTTCTACCGCCGGCGGTAAGCTTTTTCGTCGAGACCGCGACGCGATGGCCTTGCTGGAGCAGCCTTATCGCCATCGCCCCGGCACCGTCAGTGTCGTATGGAATGATGTACGCGATCTGCGCGCGGCCGGAAACGGATCCGCCTTTCATGCTTGCGAGAGTTTGCTGCGTCACCGGCGTTGCCGAAATCGCACCGGAATCTTCGGTCCAGAAAGCGTCGAGCCCGAACGCCAGCGGCAGGCTCCATGCGGTGATGTCGTAGAATCTGTAATCTTCGCGCGACGCGGATTTTCCGCGCATCTCGTTTCGCTTGAACTTCGCGATCTCGTCCTGAACGAATGCGTCGTCCTGCGGTGTGTCCGGTTCGAGGAGCGCCTTGATCAGTCGTTTCTGTGGTTGATTGAGATCGATGACGTAACAGACCGCGCTACACCGCTTCGTCGTGACCGCCGAATCTTTCTCGTATGCATGCGCCCGTGTCGACGAGAATGCCGAAGTGCTCACACGGACTTCGATCTTCATGCGTAGCAGTATCTCAATCAACTCAGCAGCCTTAACCGGATCGTTGGCCGGATCTATGACGATACGCTTCATCCGTTCGGTCCGCGATTCGTCCATGCCTTTGCGGCGAAACTCCGCATAGTCCTGAAGCCTCGCCACGCGATTTGTCGCCGCCGTCTCGAGCGTTGTCATCGATGCGACGAAATGTTTCGCGATCGCCGAGCGGAGAGTGACGATCGTGCCGTCATCCATGCTCTTGCGGAAAATCTGCAGCGCCGCCGGTGGATTGATATCGCACAGCGACAGAAAACTGCCAACGGTTTC
>JBDTSA010000348.1:0-3363 GCA_039931335.1 Acidobacteriota bacterium | reverse complement strand
GCCTGACGCAAGAAGCGGCTTTGATCCCGGTCGAAGGGCGAGCCTCTGAGACCGGCGATACCGTCATCGCGGACCTCGAGGGTAAGTTCGAGGACGATCCTGATGGCGAACCGATAAAGGCGGAGAATCTGGAAGTGGTCCTTGGCGACGAGGCGATCGAAAAAGCTTTCACCGAAAATCTTGTAGGCGTTAGAGACGACGAAGAGAAGGAATTTACCGTGGTGTATCCGGCCGAATTCTCATCTCCGGCTCTGGCAGGGAAGACTGTCCACTACAAAGCAAAAATAAAAACCGTCGGCCGGAGTGAGACGCCGGCGCTGAACGACGAATGGGCGAAGAGCCTTGACGAAGGATACGAATCGCTCGGTGATCTCCGCAAAAAGCTGCGTGCGGACCTCGAGACGTACGCCAAGTCCGACGCCGATGCTCGTGTTCGCAATGATGCGATTGCGAAGCTAATCGAAGAAAACTCTTTCGAAGTCCCGAAGACGTTGATCGAGAACCAAGCTCGAAACCTGCTGAACAATTTCGCCCGCGATCTGCAGCAGCGGGGCGTCGATCTCAACACGGTCGATAATAATTTTGTCGAGATGGCATTCCACCAGATGCAGACGCAGGCCGAACGTGACGTGCGCGGGGCGATGCTCTTGGAAAAGATCGCTGAATCGGAGAAGGTCTCGGTTTCGAAAGAAGAAGTCGACCAAGAAATCGGCAAGATGGCCGAATACTATCGTTCGACGCCTGAAGAACTTCGTAAATCGCTCGAACAGCAAGGCGGCGAAGGTACGATCGAGAATAATCTTCGCACCCGGAAATCGATAGAGGCGCTGATCGCGAAAGCAAAGGTTGCCGATGGTGAGTGGATCGATGAAAAGGCTGCCGCCGCGGTGAGTGAATCTAGAAAAGAAGAGAAACCCAAAAAGGCCGCGAAGAAAAAAGCACCAGCAAAGAAGGCGGCGAAGGCCTCGGGGCAAGATGATAATTGAAAATGAGGGTGAAGTGTTCCCGGGCGAGAAACTGCTTGCATTTAACACGAATACGTGTAGAATCTGCACTCGGCCACGTTTTCTACTTCGCTCAATTCCTGTAATAAATAAACCGGCACTTATCGAGAGAGAAAAAATATGGCTTTAGTTCCAATGGTTGTCGAACAAACTTCGCGAGGCGAGCGTGCGTTCGACATTTACTCACGGCTCCTCAAAGACAGCATCATTTTTATCGGAACTCCGATCGATGACATGATCGCGAATCTTCTGGTCGCCCAGCTTCTTTTTCTCGAAGCCGAAGATCCGGAGCGTGACATCAATCTTTATATCAATAGTCCGGGCGGTTCGATCACCGCCGGGATGGCTATCTACGACACGATGCAGTTCATCAAGAACGATGTGACGACTATCTGTGTCGGGCAGTGCGCTTCGATGGCGGCGCTCCTCTTATGTGCCGGTGCGAAAGGAAAGCGCTTTGCTTTGCCGCATGCTCGTGTCCTGATCCACCAGCCATCGGGCGGAGTTTCGGGGCAGGCGACCGATGTTCGCATTATGGCCGAGGAGATCCTGCGTATGCGCGAGATGACATCGCGAATAATCGCGGATCACAGCGGCCAGACCTTCGAGCAAGTCGAAAAAGACGTCGAACGCGACCGTATTCTCTCACCGCAGCAGGCGAAGGAGTACGGGCTGATCGACGAGGTTATAGAGCACCGGGAGAAATAATTTTGATTTGCAATTTGCGATTCGCGATCGCAGAATCGTTTTGCCGAGAAACGTCTCCCGATTCGAAAATCGTAGATCGAATTTCGTAAATTTCTTATGGCAAATTTCCGCAGACCTGAAGAACTTCTTTGCTGCTCCTTTTGCGGCAAGTCGCAGAATGACGTCAAGAAATTGATCGCCGGCCCGGGCGTTTACGTTTGCAATGAGTGCATTGATATCTGCAACGAGATCATCAATGACGATGAGCAAACGGAAACCACTGCAACCCGGACCAATCTGCCGAAGCCGCAGGACATCAAAACATTTCTCGACGAGTATGTGATCGGCCAAGACGAATCGAAGAAGCGTCTTTCCGTGGCCGTTTACCAGCATTACAAGCGTCTCGAACTTGCTAAACGCCGCTCGGATATCGAGCTGCAAAAATCAAACATCCTTTTAATCGGTCCGACCGGAACCGGCAAGACGCTGCTTGCGCAAACCCTCGCGCGTGTTCTTAGTGTTCCGTTCTGTATTGTCGACGCGACGAGTTTGACCGAAGCCGGCTATGTCGGCGAGGACGTTGAGAATATCCTGCTTCGGCTTTTGCAGGCAGCGGGTAACGACGTCGAAAAAGCGCAGCAGGGAATAATTTACATCGACGAGATCGACAAGATCTGCCGAAAGGACGACAATCCGTCGATCACGCGCGACGTGTCGGGCGAAGGCGTGCAGCAGGCGCTTTTAAAGATCCTAGAAGGCACGACGGCCAACATTCCGTCCGGTGGCGGTCGCAAACATCCGCAACAGGAATTCACGCAGCTCGACACGACGAACATCCTCTTCATATGCGGCGGTGCTTTTATCGGGCTTGAAAAGGTTGTCGAAAGGCGTATGCGTAACAAGTCGCTCGGCTTCCAGGCTGACGTCAAATCAAAAGCGCAAAGACAGAATGAATCGGTCGACAAACTTGAACCTGAAGATCTTATCCACTACGGCCTGATCCCGGAATTCGTCGGGCGACTCCCGGTCATTGGGACGTTGAGAGAGCTCGACGAAGCGGCGCTCATCCAGATCCTTACCGAGCCGAAGAATGCGCTCGTCAAGCAGTATCAGCGCAAGTTCGAGTTCGACAACATTAGTCTCAAGTTTACTGAGGACGCGCTAAAGGCGATCGCGATGCAGGCTCATAAGCGAAAAGTCGGTGCTCGCGGGTTGATGATGATCCTTGAGGAGGTCCTGCTCGAGTCGATGTACGTCTTGCCGAGCGACAAGAAAGTTAAGGATCTCGTCATCACGCGTGACCACGTCGAGCGCAAAGCTCCAGTCTTTGACCTTATCGGCCCGCGGATCGAAGAAGCAGCTTAATCCACCAAACCATCGTTTATTTCTTTGCCGCCACCTCCGAGCGCAGCCACTTACGCGCGTTGGATTTTCGTAAAGACCTCGCTCCTGAAGCCGCAGTTCGCCGCTATCCTGATACCGATCTTACCCGGCGCGATCATCTCCGGGAGGGCGACCATTGCGATCGCAATTTTTCCCATCGAGGTCTCGACCCATCTTGTAATAAACCAAAAAACTCAGAGCACAACGGTCTTAACGAAAATGATTCCGAGCCGGAGTCGCGCAGCTAGCGCGACGCGTGCGGTCGCTGCCCTCGATGGCGCGCCGATTT
>JBDTSA010000347.1:0-3387 GCA_039931335.1 Acidobacteriota bacterium | reverse complement strand
TTCTATACCGGGATTGCGGAGTGGTGCGATATTTTCGAGCGTCTCTGTTTCGACACGGCTGATCTGGCCGCTGAGCAGATCGTGACTGCTGTCCGTCGTCGGCGCGTTCTCAAGTGAAATACGATACGCGCGAAGGGCTCCGTCGCGGTCCCCCAATTTCAAATATTGATTTCCTAGTTCGAGTGACGCGCAAAATGCGGTTGGATCGAGTTCGACGGATCTGGAAAGTTTTGCGACGCCGGCCTGCGTATCCGGCTGCGGTACATAGATGTGATCGTAGAGCGCCTGGTTATAAAGTCGTCGCGATAGGGCGGCCTTCGGAGTCTCGAATGTTCCCCGAAAAATAAAAATGTTTCCAAACCTGGCGATGGGCTGAGTTCCTCGAAGTGATTTCCCGACATCCCACCACATCTTCGGTCCAAGCTCGTTCCCCCCGATAATAAAAGTTCCGGTAACTGTTTCCCCGTCGTACTTCGTCGCGTCGCGTGTGCTGTCTCTGCCGACCCAATCCATACCGCGCGCCTTGCGGTCAGCCGAGTTTGAAAAGTACGCGAGGTAAGGAATCTCCCCATTCGGCTCGAGCTCGCGATGGTAATACTCGGCAACCTCGCCAATGCGCTGACTCAGATCGACGCCTTCGTCATTAAAGTATAAGTAGCCGTTCTCGGCGCCGCCCGCGAACTCGTTGAAGTATTCCCACGGACGCATCTGCGGAACGGCCGAGACGATCGCCGCGACAATGAGTAAGGCTCCTCCGATCTGCAATGCGAGTATCCGCGACCTCGTCAGCCAGGCGAGCGCGAAAGCGCCAAGCAATGCGGCGAATGGAAACAGTGGTAAGGCGTGTCGAACGCCGGCGTAGCTCGAGCCGCGGATCAAAAAAAACAGAAAGAACGCGCTGAACGCACTAACAACAAGAAACGGCGCCAGGTATTCGCGGGGAAGTCGGCGGGCGATGAGGAGTATGCCGCCGATGATGCTCAAGACAAGCAGGCCGATCGGCAGTTTGGCCGCGACGATACCCGGGAAAAAATAAAACGGAGCTTTTGCGTAATATTGTTCGCCAAAGGCCAGGATCGGGATCGCACGTCCTTCGACGCCGGCGCGGATCGTATCGGCGAGCCCCCAGACGTAAGCCCGCGGGAAGAGATGTGCGGTGAGCATTACGTCGAGTCCGGTTCGGTAGAACGTAGACTTCACATCGCTGATCTTTTCAGCCATCGGACGGTTGAATGTGTCGTCTGAGGTTCCCGGCGATTCGTGAAATCGAAATCCGTAAAAGCTCCATAAAACTATCATCCCGCCTATTACGACTGCGGTGACGGCACCCGTGCGTTTTAGTCGTGTGACCGCATTCGCACCCCGCGCCAAGACGACGGCAATGAATACTCCGATGATGCCGACCGCGACGAGCGTAATTATTCCGGAATGTTTTGCGCCGAGTGCAACGCCGACGGCAAGAGCGGTGAGCAACAGATCAACCGCGCCCCAAGTCTGAAGAGCCTTGGCAGCGAGCAGCACGGCGGTTCCCGATGCAAGAGCGACCGGAAGATCCGTCATCACAACCGGCATGTGCGCCGCGACGGTCGGGTCGATCGCGAGAAAGAGCGTCACCGCGATCGCGACGACATCGCCGAACACGTGCCGCGCGGCGAGCGCGAAACAGAAAAGCAGCAGTGCGTTCAGAGTGAACATCGCCGATCGTGCACGTGACTGCAGAACGAACGGATCGTTGTTGGAGTATGCGTCGATCTCGACGAAATCCCGTTCATCGCTTTTGTCCGCAAATGCACGATACGGTGACAAGTTGTATCCGAGGAGCGTGACGTACGCGCCCGTCCAGAGTTTTGTCAGCGGCGGTTGTTCCGGATTCAGGCGAAAGTCGCCGGTCCGGATGTAAGCCGCACCGGCGCCGACGTGGTAGGCCTCGTCGAACGTGAAGCTGTCGAGACTTGTCGCGATCGACGAACGAATTATTGCTGCAGCGATCAGTGCAATTACGATCGCAAAGAATAACGCGTGGCGTTTAAGGTTCGATCGCGCAGGCTCAGCTATAGTAGTCTCGGTTTCCATATAGGACAGCTCGAAAAACCCTTGCTCGAACAACGAATGATTTGATCATGTGGAAGAACATTTGCCCGCGAAATACGCTAAAGAACGCGAAAAGAGGAAAGGAACAAGCCCGCGAATAACGCTAATACTCGCTAATTGAAATCCGTTTCTTATTTGCGATCATTCGCGTTATTAGCGGGCAAATCTTCGGACCTAGAACAACGATCCCTTGTCGTCCTTGCCCATCATCGCTTTTCTGACGAGCGGGATCGGCGGCCCGCCGTAGGAGAGAAATGAGTCGTGAAATTGCTTCCACGCGGCACGGCCACCGCGCGATGCCGTCCAATCCTCGCGAAGCTTTCTGATCATGAGTTTGCCCATCGTGTAATTCAGGTAAGCCGGGTCGAATGTGCCGCGATTCGATTGCTGCTCGGCCTCACCTTCGGATCGCAATCCCTGCTCGATGAACATCTTCTTCGACTCCTCGACCGTCATGCCTTTGGTATGCATCCCGATCGCGGAAATGAAACGCACGTTGCGAAGCAACGCTTCCTGCAGTTGGCCGATGTGCAATTCGGAATCGCCTGCTCCGAGGCCGGCCTCGTACATCATTTCTTCCGTGTAATGCGCCCAGCCCTCCGCATAAGCGTAGCCAACAAACACCTGTCCGAACTTCGACTTCGAACGGTTGGCGTGCAGGAACTGGAGGAAGTGTCCCGGGTAACCTTCATGGACCGAAGTGAACAACAGGCTTCCCTTTCCTGGAACGTACTCATCCTGTTTCTTCTTGTCCCATTTTGGATCGGGCGGCGATACGTAATAGACCGACGGAAGATTCGTCTCATACGGGCCGGGAATGTTGATGTAGGCGAAATTCCAGGCTTTGTATGGCGGCGCCTGCGCGACTTTACATTCCTCGGTTCCCGGTACCGTTACGATGTCCTTTTCCGTTATAAACTTTCGCAGATCAGCCAGCTGCGTCGTCGCCGCCTGGACGACGTCCGCCCCTTCGGCCTTGTGCTCGGAAGCCTTGTTGCTGCATTCGATCAACGACATACCAGGTGCATATTTGTCGCACTCGACTTTCATCGCATCGAGATTTCGCTGCAGATCTTTTTTCCCGATCTCCTCGAGTTGCGCAAGGTCGATATCTACGCCTTCGGTCTGCTTGAGCATCGCCTTGAATTTGTCAGGGCCAAGCGCGAAATTATCCGTCGCGGATTTTTCCTGTTCGCCGAGATACGCGTCAAAATCTTTTACCGCTTTTATCGCCGCGTCGTTCGCTTCTTTGAAATCTTTCTGTGATTGCTCATCTTTGACCGCAGCGAAAACAGT
>JBDTSA010000346.1:0-3404 GCA_039931335.1 Acidobacteriota bacterium | reverse complement strand
ATTCGCAACGTTATGTCCGTCGACATAGCCGATGTATTTGAAGCCGAGCTCGTTAACCAGCGCACCGGGAAGAACCGCAGCGGCGATCGCGTCCTTCACCGACTTCGCCGCGTTGCGCAGATGACGGCCGATGCCGGGAACGCTTTCGAGCACGTCGCCGATCTCTTCTTTGAGATGCTGATAGCTTTGCGCTTCTTTGATGCGATTGAGATAGCCGCTTAGGCTACCGACGGCCGGTGCGATCGACATTCCGTTGTCGTTGAGAATAACGATCAGCCGCGATTTCAAATGTCCGGCCTGGTTGAGCGCTTCCATCGCCATGCCGCCGGCTAGCGACGAATCGCCGATCAAAGCGCAGACGTGAAAATCTTCGTGCTTTTTGTCGCGTGCGACGGCCATTCCGAGCGCCGCCGATAGCGACGTCGAAGCGTGGCCCGCGCCGAACGTGTCGTATTCGGATTCGTCGCGGCGAAGGAAACCGGACAATCCGCCGTACTGTTTTATCGTGTGCAGCTCATCGCGCCGGCCGGTAAGGATCTTGTGTGCGTAGGCCTGATGCCCGACATCCCAGACCAGACGGTCGTTCGGCGTATCGAACACGTAGTGCATCGCAACGGCCAGCTCTACCGCACCCAGGCTTGCGCCGGTGTGGCCGCCGACACGCGAACAGGTCTCGATAATGAATTGGCGAACCTCGTCCGCGACTTCCTGCAGGTCGTCGACCCGCAGTTGGCGAAGATCGGCGGGCGAATTGATCTCGGATAAAAATCTCATAATTTATGACAAGCTTGCCGGCCTATCAGTTCGATCGATGATCAGTACGTACGACAAGCTTTCCAGCCTGTTGGCCTGATCAACGACAGGCTGTAAAGCCTGTCGTACGAAAGCCGCATTTTACCAACCGAACAAGCCTAATTCCAACTTGGGCGGTCAATTCTAGAGCTATGGGTCTGCTTCAGAGCCGGCTTCGTTTGATTCGTGTGGTTTGCCGGCCCGGCTTCATAAACTATAAAGAAACCACTAATCGCACAAAATATATGGAAAATCGCGTCGCGTTTTTACATTTCTTTACAGCCCCGGCCGAAAAACTTTCGGCTAAAGCCCTCAACCAAGCGTCAAAACACACGAAAGCGAAAGCTGGATGATTAACATTTCAAGAGGTACAAAATGTCATTAAAAAGTAAACTTTCTTCCGCAATTACACTTGCCCTTGCCGTCGCGGCCTTCGCTTCATTCTCCTCGGCACAGGATGCTGCGAAAACGCAGGAAGACAATAATCAGAAATTGGAAAAGAATGAACGCGGCGATCATCATCGCGGCATGCGCGGTGACAGAGGCGGCCAGCACGGTGGAATGCGAGGAATGCGTGGTGGAATGTCCGGCCTTCGCGAATTGAATCTGACCGACGCGCAGAAAGAGCGGGTCCGAGCAATTCATGAAGCCAACAAACCGACCGAGGCTCAGATGGCCGAGATGCGTGCGATGCACGAATCGCGAAAGAACGGCGGTGAGATCACGAATGCACAGCGTGAACAGATGAAGGCGTTCCGTGAGCAGATGCGTACGAAGCATGAATCGGTTAAGGCTCAGATCCTTGCCATCCTAACACCTGAACAGCGTACGCAGCTCGAAGCCAAGAAAGCGGAGATGGATAAGCGGCGGGAAGAGTTTCGTCAGAACCGTCAAGAGCGCAAGGCCGCTCGCGATGCTGCGAAGCCGACGGACAATAACTAATTAACTTCCCCTCGACGCGTCTCCAGCTCGTCGAATTTGCCCACACACCGAGGCGTGAGTTTATGCTCACGCCTTTTTTGTTTTCGATGGCGTGTTATTTCTATCAAATAGAAAACTTTCTATTCATTTCGCTTTCGAAAAATTAAGACGAATACAATACTGCCTCTCAACCCGCCTGATACCATCTTTGCCACTCGATCAGAATTTCTTGTCTGAGAACCCATAGCACGCGGATCTACAACCTGGGTCCGAAGGAGAAGCTCCCATGTCCTTGCAGTACCTCCAATCCTCTCAACAGCGAAGAAAGCTTTTCGTAAGTTTCATCGCATTCGTCTTCATCGCATTAATTACCATCGGGGTCTTTGCAAAAAATAATTGGCTTCCGTCGACAGACAGTCTGACGGGAGCGAAGACCGGATGGTTCGGACACCGACTGCCGGAGAATGCTTCGAGCAGTTGGAACCCGTTCGCCCCGCCCTTGCCAACTCCCACACCACAATTGTCGAAAGAATACATCTACGCCGGGTCGCGGCTTCTCGCGGTCGAGGATGCGAACGCTAATGCTGCACCTCCCGCCGATCTCGCGGTCTGGCGTCCTTCGACAGGAACGTGGTGGGTAATGGGCGGAGCGAATTCCGCGCAGGTTACGCAGAGTTGGGGAACGTCAGGCGATAAACCCGTTCCCGGCGATTATGACGGAGATGGGAAGACGGACTTCTCAATATTCCGGCCATCAACCGGACAGTGGTTCGTTCTGCAATCGAGTGATTTCGCGTGGGCACCGGTCTTCGCGTGGGGAACCTCGACGGACTTTCGCGTGCCCGCGGATTATGACGGCGACGGACGAACCGACCGGGCCGTATGGCGTCCGTCCGACGGCGTCTGGTATATCGTGCGGAGCTCTGATCAGGCGAGCTTCTACCAAACTTACGGTGCGAATGGCGACGTCCCCTCGCCGGCCGACTACGATGGCGACGGACGAGCCGATATCGCGGTTTGGAGAAGTTCGGATCAAAAATTCTATTCGATAAACAGCTCGACCGGTGCATCCTCGACCGTCGCTGTTTCTCAGTCGAGCAGCCAGCCGGTCAGCTCCGATTACGACGGAGATGGCAAAGCGGATCACGCGGTTCGGAACGGCGCCAACTGGTTCATCCGACAAAGCTCCAACGGTCAAACCGTAACGGTCGGCTGGCAGCAATCCGGCGACCTCGCGGTCCAGAACGACTACGACGGCGACGGCAAGACCGACATTGCGGTCTGGCGAAACTCGAACGGCACTTGGTACATACGCCAATCGGCCGTTGGCAACTCATTGCGACAAGTTCAATGGGGGATTTCGGGCGACATTCCGGTTCCAGCCTTTTATAGAAGATAAGGCAAGCCACACATTCGAGCACCAGCTCGCCGAATGCTTGTAGAACCGATCGCGAACGGCGAGCTCTTGGACCGCGGTCGAATTTTGAACTGTTCTTGCGTTCCTTGCCTTCTGTGGTTTTGCCGGCTGACATTCAGGCACGAAGCCCGCGGAACAGAGAATCTGACAAGTAGTTTTCACGATCCATTATTTCAGCGTTGAGGTTAAATCATGCGACAACTCACTCCCAACTTTTCGCACAGCATCTCCCGGCCGCCCTTCTCCATCTGCTGATTTTGCAGAACGCTCATGC
>JBDTSA010000345.1:0-3405 GCA_039931335.1 Acidobacteriota bacterium | reverse complement strand
GGGCGTAGCCAAGTGGTAAGGCACCGGTCTTTGGATCCGGCATTCGCAGGTTCGAATCCTTCCGCCCCAGCCATTTCACAAATCGGAATGCGGCTTTGTTCAGAAACAAAGCCGCTTTTTTATTGGACGGCAAACTTCAGTTTGCTGGATGGCAGAGCACCGACGAACTCAACAAACTAAAGTTTGTTGAACGTTTATGAGCGTAACCGGCAACGTAAAAATATTCTCGGGAAATGCGCACCCGGCATTGGCCAGGGAGATCTGCTCGCACCTAAATTGTGATCCGGGCAAGGCCAGCACCGAGCGTTTTTCCGACGGCGAATTTAATTTCCAGATCGGTGAGAACGTCCGCGGGTCCGACGTTTTTATTGTTCAGCCGACTTGCCCCCCGACCGATCAAAATCTGATGGAGCTCCTGATAATGATGGACGCTTTTGTCAGGGCTTCGGCCGAGCGCGTAACGGCCGTTATTCCGTATTTTGGTTACGCTCGATCGGATAAAAAGGATCGGCCGCGTGTGCCGATCGCCGCAAAACTCGTCTCAAACCTGATCGTTAAGGCCGGAGCCGAGCGAATTTTGACAATTGATCTCCACGCCGCGCAGATACAGGGATTTTTCGACGTGCCGGTAGATCACCTTTACGCGGCCCCGATCGTCGTCGAGTATTTCAAGTCGAATCCGATCGACAACCTGATCGTCGTTGCCCCCGACACGGGCGGAGCCGAGCGGGCGCGAGCATATGCTAAACGGCTGAATGCGGGTCTTGCTCTTTGCGACAAACGTCGCGAACGCGCCAACGAGGCCGACGTTATGAACATCGTCGGTGACGTGAGCGGAAAGAATTGTTTGATCGTCGACGACATGTGCGATACGGGCGGAACGATCTGCAAGGTCGCGAAAGCGCTTCACGAAGCGAGTGCGAACGAGATCTTCGCTTGCTTTTCACATGCGGTGCTGTCGGGCAAGGCAGCCGACAACATAAACAGTTCGCATTTGAAGAAAGTTATCGTGACGAACACGATCCCGCTCGGCGATGGAGCGGTGCAGCTTCAGGAGAGCGGAAAAATTGAGGTACTGAGTGTCGCAAAGCTTTTAGCTTCGGCGATCAAGTCTATTCATGACGAGACCAGCGTTTCGTCACTTTTCATATAGTTTCGAGTTCCTAGTTTCTGGTTTCTAGTCGAGACGAGAAGCAGCCAACTAGAAACTAGAAACTAGAAACTAGGAACTAAAAAGGTTATGGCAGAGAAAATTGTAGTAAAAGCTGAGAAGCGCGATGAGCGGGGCAAGAATGTTAACCGCCGCTTACGAGCCGAAGGGAAGATACCGGTCATTGTCTACGGCGGCGGAACCCAATCGGTTTCGGCGGTTGCAGAGCTTAAAGACCTTGCAGCCATCCTTCGAACTGACACTGGCGTCAACACCGTGTTCTCACTCGATATTCCGGGTGAAGGCGTGAACGACGTCATTTTCCAGGATCGGCAGATCGATCCGATCAGAGGACGGCTTGTCCATGCGGACCTTCGTCGTTTCGCACGCGGTGAAAAGATCGAAATGACCGTGCCGATCCATCTCATCGGTGAGCCTGAAGCGTTGAAGGAAGAAGGTGCGGTGATGACTCAGGCGTTGCGCGAGATCAAGGTGCTTTGCGAACCGGCGAAAACACCTGATTCGATCGACGTTGACGTCACGAACCTGACATCTGAGCATGCAATACACGTTTCGGATCTGAAGGTCGGCGCTGGAATCGAGATACACGAATCACCGGAGACGGTCGTTGCTTCGATCGTCATCGTTCAGGAAGTCGAGGTTGAGCCCCAGGTGGCTGAACCGGGTGCTGAGCCTGAAGTTGTCGGTGAAGAGAAGCCTGAAGGCGGCGAAGGCGAAGGCGGCGAATAAGCTTGGAAGCGAATTGGCTGATCGTTGGCCTTGGCAATCCGGGTGCGGAATACGAACGGACGCGGCACAATCTCGGCTTCATGGTCGTTGATATGCTCGCTCGAGAAGTCCAGACGCAGATCAAGCGCGACGAATGTCGTAGCTTGGTCGGCCGGGCCGAAATTGAAAATCGAAAGACTGAGCTCGTAAAGCCGCAGACGTTCATGAATCTAAGCGGCGAGGCCGTGAGCTGCCTTTTGCAAAAGCCGGATCGCAGCGTCGAGCGCCTGGTAGTGATATCGGACGACCTGGCGCTGCCTTTTGGAAAGATAAGATTACGGCCGGGTGGTTCGCACGGCGGGCACAACGGCCTGAGATCGATCATCGACTGCTTGCGAACAAATGATTTCATTCGCTTGCGGATCGGAATAATGCCGGAACATCCGGTAAGCAATACCAAGAATTTTGTGCTTGAGAACTTTTCGAAAAGTGAAAGCACGGAAGTTGAAAAGATATTGGAAACGAGTGCTAACGCGATTCGAGTAGTCATCAGAGACGGTATCGACAAAGCGATGGCCGAATTTAACTAGGAGTTACCTTCTTGCTGAGATTCAAACCAGAAACTCAGCTAGAGAGCCAAAAGGAGGAAAAGAAATTGGCAAACAGGACATACGAAGTGATGTATATCGTCGATCCGGAAACACCGGCCGACAAGCTCACGAAACTTAATGAAGCGGTCGGAAATCTGATCGAGAAAGAAGGCGGAACGGTCGTTCGCATGGACGACGGCGGACGCCGGACACTCGCCTACCCGATCAAAAAGAAGACCGAGGGTTTTTACATTCTTTTTGAGATCGAAGGCTCGGGCCAGGAGATCGCGGAGCTCGAACGACGCATGCGTGTCAACGATATGATCATTCGTTACATCACGGTCCGCGTCGATGAAGATCGTAAAAAGGCCGACAAGATGAAGGCTAAACGTGAGAAACGTGCGGCAACGCGTGCAAAATTCCGTCCGACCGAAGAGACGGCACCGGAGGCGGCAGTTTAACGCCGGAGAGAATTTATGATTGATAGAGAAATGGATGCAATAGGGGATCGCGACATCATGGCCGGCGGCGAAGAGCAGTTCGGCGATAAGGCTCCGCGACGTTATCAGCGGCGGCGCCCTCGTCAGGTGGTCCCGGACTATATTGATTGGAAGGACATAGAATTACTTCGTCAGTTCATTCCGGAGCGCGGAAAGATCATGCCGCGTCGCATTTCTGGAATTTCGGCCAAGGATCAGCGGCGAATTGCTACGGCGATCAAACGCGCTCGATCGATGGCATTGCTGCCGTTCGTTTGGGAGTAAACTCCCATTTTGGATTTTAGATTTTGGATTGAAACCGGTGTCCGGCTGACATGATAGTCAGAATGGTTTATGGTCTCGGTCCTGCCTTTGAGGAAATTATCATGGCAAATACAACGATTCTTTTAAGAGAAGATGTCGATGCTCTCGGCGGACGAGGCGAGATCGTCAAGGT
>JBDTSA010000344.1:0-3419 GCA_039931335.1 Acidobacteriota bacterium | reverse complement strand
AAAACCATCACCGTTTTATGAATTGCGGTGTTGATTAAATGGATGGTTGAAATTCTTTAATCCAAATCCGCAGCCGAGCGAACTTTAATTCGCGCTACAAAACTGGTCGGCAGGCGCCTCCTTACTGGAGGCGCCTTTTTTCTGCAAAAAATAAACGCCTGATCGTCAACTTTCGTATTTGAAAGAATTCTGAATTCATTGATATTCTAACGTCCAACCCTGGAGTTTCACTGGTTCGGAAAAAGGTATGAAAGATAACGTCGCTGTCGTCACCGGCGCGAGTAGCGGAATTGGCCGTGCTACGGCGCTGCTTTTCGCAAGAAATGGTTGGCGTGTTGTCGCATTCGGCAGAAACGAAGGTGAGCTGAACTCGCTGCGAGAAGATGCTCGTGACACGGACGGTTCGATTCGGATCCACCTCGGCGACATTACCGAGACATCTCAGGTCGACCGGCTGGTTTCGGAAACGATAGATAATTTCGAACGGATCGACGCCCTGATCAATGCGGCCGGGATTATCAAAAACGGCAGTATCGAAGACACCACACTCGATGACTGGGATAAGATGATGAACGTAAACTTGCGATCGGCGTTTTATTTGATGCAAAAATGCGTTCCGCACCTGACTGTGACGAAGGGGAATGTGGTGAATGTCTCGAGCGTGACGGGAACGCGGGCATTTCCGAATGTGCTCGCTTATTGTGTATCAAAAGCGGCAACCGACCAATTGACGCGCTGTACGGCGCTCGAGCTTGCTCCGAAGGGCATTAGGGTTAATGCGGTAAATCCGGGTGTGGTGATAACCAATCTCCATAAACGCGGCGGGATGAGCGACGAAGCGTATGAAATGTTTCTTGATAACGCAAAAAACACGCATCCGATCGGACGTCCCGGCCGACCGGAGGAAGTCGCCGAGCTTATTTGCTATCTGGCTTCGGAGAAAGCCGCGTGGATAACTGGTGCGACTTATGAGATCGACGGCGGCCGCGCTCAGACCTGTGCGAGATAAAAGACCGTGAAGCTGCAACTGCTGCCAAGTACATTTGATGGTGCCGGCCCCTCTTTGCGGCAGCATCTCACCTGTTTCGTGATCGACGATTCGGTGGCGATCGACGCGGGTAGCCTCGCAATGGCGGTGAATCCGCTTCAGCAAAGTCAGATCCGGAACATCGTACTGACACATGCCCACCTCGACCATATAGCTGGACTTCCTCTCTTCATTGACGATCTTTTCTCGACATTAACCGAGCCGATAACTGTCCATGCTACACAGACGGTCATCGATACGCTGGAGCGCGACATCTTTAACTGGTCGGTGTATCCGCGATTCTCCGAGCTCTCGAACGCAAACGGCCCCGTTCTTAGGTATGAATCTTTCGGGCAGGCTGAGGAGTTCACGGTCAGGAATCTAACCCTGCGGGCGGTGGAAGTAAATCATAAGGTGCCATCGACGGGCTTTCTGATCTCAGATACCAAAACTACGATTGCGTTGAGCGGCGATACTGCCGGAACGGAAGGGTTCTGGACTCTCGTCAACGCGGCGGATGTTATGTCGGCGATCTTGGTCGAGTGTGCCTTTCCTGACGAGCTTGATGAGCTGGCCGTCGTTTCGCATCACCTGACGCCACGACTAATGGCGAGTGAGCTTGAGAAGTGCGAGCGAGACTGTCCGGTCTATGTTGTGAATCTAAAACCGATGTTCAGAGTGCAGATCGTCGATCAGGTCGCGCGGCTAAACTTGAAGGGCGTGACGATACTTGAGGTCGGAAAAGCCTACGAGTGGTGAGACGTTCAGCTACTTCACCAGATCGCGTAAAAAATTTAGCCGCTCAAACTCACCTTCGCGATGTTCATCGGGAAAGTTGTATAGAGTCACGCGCCCGTTCGGCCTGACACTCTTGATACGATAGGTCCTTTCTTCGCGGCCACGGCCCGGCATAATCTCGGCGCGAAACGTAACCTGCATTTCGGGACGTGCCCACACTTTTTTTACTGCTGGTGTTTCTTGTTCCTTTTTCCTACTAAAAATCGACATCGGAGTTTAATTGATCAACCTTTTTCTTATGCTTTACCTTGCGAAGCGAGGGCCGGGCGATTTCGTCGGGTTTCTCCTCACCGAATTTCTTCACCGGCGGAGCCGTCGGCTTCCTTATCGAATCGAAGACGGGCCGCTTTTCAGCCTTGGGCTTTCGCTTGCGCATCGGGCGAATTATACCAGATAGGACGAAATCCCGAATTAAAACAAATTGACAATTCGACGTAAAGATCTCAGTATTATTTCCAATCGCGAAATCCGTTCGATTTCCTACCATCCAGCGATTTGATGCAGCGTTATAAAGGCGAATTTTCAAGACACCGGCGGCCCTTTTGGCTTCCGGCGTCTAATTACTACATGCTCTCGGCCTCGGTCGCGATCGCATTCTTTTTCCTGGTGTGGGGCATTTTGAATGACGGCCAAGAGGAAACTCCATGGATCCCGGCGGGTGTCGGAGCCGCGATCGTGCTGGGAGCAGCGGTCGTACTTCGCGAGGTAATTCTTCGTGACGCCCGAAATCGATTTCTCATCTCGCAGCATCATATCGACGAAAGTGTGAAAGGGATTGCGCGTCGTGTCCGCGAACGCGAACCGGCGAAGCTAACTCTGGAACGGAATGCATCGATCCTTCGCGAGATCTCGCGGAAGTCCGAAGCGGCGAAGGTTCTCGGACGTTTCGCCGAAGGCCATCGAGAAGTGTTCGAGCTATGCGAAGAGTATCTCGCCGCCGTCACCCGCGAACTGCCGAACGTCGGAGCCGGCTCGCCACGGATCGCTGCGTTGCGTCGGGGAACCGATGTCGCCGGCCGCTATCACTATTACCACATGCTGCAATGGGCCGAGATCGAAGCGCGGGCTCTGACGCACGAAGCGAGCAAGCGTGATAAGATTACCGATAAACTTGGGTCTGCGCAGTCCGCCCTCGGTGTCGTCGAGTTCGCTTTACGGGCCTATCCGCATGAGCCCGCACTGCTTGACTCGCAAAAGGTTCTGCTCCAGCTTGTCTCGTCGATGAAGATTTCCGATCTACTGGAGAGAGCTGAACGGTCGGCCTTCAAGGGCAACCATAAACGGGCGCTGAACCTCTTTCAAGACGCATTGTTTTATATTCAACGGGACAATGTGGAAGCCGAAGACGACGTCATCGATCACATAAACGAGGAGATAATTAGAATTCAGAAACGTTTGATCGACTCGTGATCCGGCTGTTTCCTTGGTAGTACTGAATGATTTCGCAACGATGTCCAAAATGTAACAGCTCGCGCGTCCGGCGTGGCTACCGGCCGACACCCATCTGGTCAAAGGCCGTGTTCCGCTACAACCTCCTCTGCGACAACTGCAACCTCGAGTTCAAAGGCTTTGCCGTACCGGGTACGGTGAATTC
>JBDTSA010000343.1:0-3431 GCA_039931335.1 Acidobacteriota bacterium | reverse complement strand
CGATGCACGCACGCCACACGGTGACGGCGGTTGTCACCGGAAAACCGGTCGCGTTGGGCGGCTCGCTGGGTCGACGAGAAGCTACGGGCCGTGGCGTTCTTTTCACGGTGAATGAAGCGATCAAACGATTTAAGCTTACGCCAGAGCAGACGTCTGTCGTTGTTCAGGGATCTGGAAACGTCGGCGGCATCGGTGCTCAGCTCATGCACGAGAAAGGTTACAAGGTCATAGCCATCTCCGATATCGGTGGTGGAATTCACAACTCGAACGGGCTGGACATCCCTGCGGTTCTTGATTTCCTGAAGAAGAATGGTTCGCTGGAAGGATTTCCAGAGGCTGAGCACGTAGGGAACAAAGAGCTTCTCGAGATCGAGTGCGACGTGCTTACTCCGTGTGCGACAGAGAACCAGATCACGTCTGAGAATGCCGACCGGATCAAGTGTAAGATCCTTGCCGAGGGAGCGAATGGCCCGACGACACCAAAGGCGGACAAGATTCTCCACGATAAGGGGATCTTCGTGATTCCGGATATCCTGGCGAACGCCGGTGGCGTCACGGTTTCCTATTTCGAATGGGTACAGGACCGGATGGGATACTTTTGGCAGGAGAGCGAGGTCAACGCTCGACTCGAAGATAAGATGGTCGCGAGCTTCAACGAACTCTGTCATTATGCAGAGAAACATGACGTCGACACCCGCACGGCGGCATACATGCTCGCGATCGACAGGGTCGCTTACGACACTAGGATGCGCGGCATTTACGCATAAAGAAAATTTGCGTAATTCGTTAAAAATGCTTGATTTTCGGGAAAAGTTGCGTTAAGGTCTATGCAAGGGAAGGTAATGCCAAGTATCAGATTTCGTTGACTTTTGGTCAATGCGTTCTCAGAAATTTGCAAATATAGACTTATTTTTTGCGTGTACGCTGGGTTTTGCGGCTTTGTGGTTTGGAAGACTTTCAGCGTATGTAATAATTGAGTAGCCTACTGAAATATTGCGGTAAGTGTATTTTGTAGCTACAAATTGAAATTTAACTTTTTTTTTCGGCGGAGGAATATGATGAAACTCGCGTACAGAGTGTGTATCGTTACGCTGATCCTTATGACGTTTGTCTTTGCGGTTTCCGCTCAGGACAAAAACCTAAGGTCAGCGAAGGACGACAGAAATACGGCACCGACTCTCGTAGGCCCGACCGGGCTCTTTACCGTTTATGACGGCGACACGTTGAGAAAGGGTGAGTTCACCTTTAGTGTGGCTTACAGCAACCGTGATCGGGATCCGGGTAACGTGGATATTGTGGAGATCCCGTTGGCCGTACAGTATGGTCTGACGAATCGGATTGAACTGTTTTTCCATACCGATGCTTATCGGGCGATCAAGGTGAATTCACCGAGAAATCTCTCGGGCTTTTACCTTCCTAATTCAAGAATCAATATTAGTGGCATTGGAGTCACAAGCGCCCCGGCGATCGTCCTGGCACCATCTGGTCCGGGTACCGGCGCATTTGAGAACCGTGCTATCTATCGTCCGACGGGAACACAACCTTTCGTTCAGTTTCCGTACGTCGGCGGAAGCGCCGGCACTTTCGGCTTGAACTTACCGTTTACCTCTGGACCGCTGTTCGGTTTCCCGGTTGGAAACGCATTGTTGGGCCCGCCGGTTTCGGCTGGCAACGGTGCTGATGCCTTCCCGGGTATCGGTTCGGTTTACGGCGGAATCCTGCCTGGCGTAGTTCTGCAGACGGTTTGTACTCCACCTCCAGGTACGACGACACCGCCAGCAACATGCTCGCCGGCGGCAACCATACCGACTGTCTTCACTTTGGCTCCGTCCTATCTGCCGGATGCTCCGTTTCTTAACCGCACATATGGTGAATCTTCGTTCAACTCGTTCACCGGGGGTGTGAAGTGGCGCTTTACCGGAATCAACAATCCGATCGGTGCCGGTTTGATCGTCTCGTACAAATGGTACGCGGATTCGGCGGACGATTTTAGCGGCTTCAATCAACTTCAACGCGGATCGAGCGCTGGCGGAAGCAAGGGTGATATTGACGTAACGTTATTCGCGGGAGCACGCCTCGCTAAATGGGCGAACCTGTCTGCTAACGTCGGCTACACCTATACAAGTGCTGTCAAAGGCGATTTCCCGGGTGGATCGTTTACTCTTCTCGATCGCGGCGATGAGCTGAATGCGGGTATCGGAGTCGACTTCCCGGTTAACAAGTATTTTCAGCCGATCTTCGAGCTTACCTCGAAGCGATACATCGGCGGACGTACGCCGAATGCATTTGAGAACAACCCGATCGATGCGATCGCCGGTTTCCGAATTTTCCCGCAACGCTGGTTCGGCATTGGCTTGGCTTACAGATATCACGCTAACGAGCAGGATGCTGAGAGCTTTAATGATGACGCGGCAAGCACAGCGATTGTCGTGAATTGCCCGCCGCAGCAGACGGGTTGCATTCCGCGCACGGTCACGACTTCGTGGACTGGCATTCCTCCGGGATTCCAGCCTTCACAGGATCCGCACGGTTACATCGTTCAGTTCTTTGCCGGTCGCCGTGATAAGCGACAGGAAGAAATTGTTAACCAGTTCGCAAACGTAAACAGCGTAACGCTCAGCGATACGACGATCACCTTGGGCTGCAAGCCGGGTTATCGTCCTCGCGAAGGCACGACCTGCAACGACAGCTCGTCGATCAACGTTGCCACTGCGGCGAGCGATCCTGAGAACGACGTTCTGACCTATAACTACACTGTTTCAGGCGGACGTATTGTTGGAACGGGTGCAAATGTTAGCTGGGATGTAGGCGGACTTGCTCCGGGTACCTACACGATCACTGCCGGCGTAGATGACGGATGCGGATTGTGCGGAAAGACGCAGACGCAGACTATCACTGTCGCTGAATGCGATTGCGTTATTGAGTGCCAGTGCCCGTCGCTGTCCGTAACTGGACCGGCAGGTGTGACGAATCCTGGTGATTCGATGACGTTCACGGCGAATGTCAGCGGTGGAACTGCACAGAACGTTACTTACAACTGGTCAGTTTCGTCAGGAACGATCAGTTCGGGTCAGGGCACACCGAGTATTTCGGTTGCGACCGATACCTCAATGGCTGGCGGAAACGTCACTGCTACGGTTTTGATCGGCTTGGATGTCGATTGCGGATGTGAGAAGTCGGCGTCTGAAACGGCACCGGTTGCTCCGAAACCTGACGCGGTTCTGGTTGATGAGTTCGGCAAGCTTCCGAATGATGATATTCGAGCTCGATTGGATAACTTCTTTATCGAACTCGGCAACAACCCGAACAACCAGGGTTATATCATTAACTACGGAACTGATAAGGAGATCGCGGCACGCGAACGCCTGATCACGAACCACATCGCACTGAAGAACTTCGACCGCAGCCGCATCACCCTCGTAAGAGGCGGT
>JBDTSA010000342.1:0-3432 GCA_039931335.1 Acidobacteriota bacterium | reverse complement strand
CCGTTCGAATAGTGTGCCGTTCTAGAACAGATGTTCGACGCCGAAGGAGGCGATTGAGAGATACATCGCGGCGGCGCCGAGACTTGTCGAAGAGGGTCGCAACCTAAAAGCCCTTATCAACACGCCGGAAGATCAGGCCTGGCGCGAGGCGAACGATCTCACGAGGGTCGTGAAATTTGACGCCGGCGGCAAGGCTCTGTACACGTTCAAGAACGTCAAGCTGCCAAAAAATGGCCGAAGCGAGGTAGAGTTTTCAGCGTATGCCTTCAATTCCGACCGCGTAAAAAGCGACACTGCGCGACAAATTTACAAAATCGAAAAACCGGAGAGCCGAAAAGGGAAAACCTATCTTATGACGATCGGTGTGAACGCATCCCAGAACCCGGCGTGGAACCTGAACTACGCCGCAAACGATGCTGACAAGATGCAGGAGATCCTTGGTGAACGGCTCAAGGCCTCGGGCCACGACCTTGTTCCGATCCGTCTGGTTTCTAACTATGGCGCAGGTGGGAAACTTACGGAGATATCCGCGACCAAGCCTATTATTAGAGCTGCATTCAGTTTGTTAGCCGGCCATCCGGAGGAGGTCAAAACATCTACCCGCAAAACGATCGACAAGATCGCGAAGATCGAAACCGTTCAACCGGAAGATACTCTGATCATCACCTTCTCGGGTCATGGTTACGCGGATCAAAACGGCATTTTCTATTTGCTTCCTTATGACGTCGGCAGCCAAACCTATCGATTGACACGCGACTCACTGCCGCGCTTGATCTCGTCCGATGAGCTCTCGCTCTGGATGCGCGACGTAACCGCCGCGGAAATGATAATGATCGTCGATGCATGTCATTCGTCGGCCGCGGTGCAGGGTGACAATTTCAAGCCCGGCCCGATGGGCAGCCGAGGCCTCGGCCAGCTCGCTTATGACAAGGACATGAAAATCCTTTCGGCAACGCAGGCCAACAACGTCGCGTTAGAACTTGGATCGCTCAAGCAAGGGCTGCTCAGCTACGCCCTTTTGCAAGATGGGATAGTTAGATCGCTTGCAGACGCGGACAAAAACAAACAACTGCTTTCGACCGAATGGTTGTCCTTCGCCGAAAAGCGCGTTCCGGAACTCTATCAAGAAGTTAGAGAGGGAAAGCGCGAGGTGATCATCAACGGCAGCAGGACCAAAGGAGCGAGGGCAACAACTTTCGTTGGCTCTTCAACAAAACAAAAGAGTGCTTTATATCTGCAGCAACCATCATTGTTCGATTTCAAGCGGCGAAAGACCTCGGCCGTTCTTTTCCGGCTAAACGGAAAATGAACACCGGGCTATCGAGAGCGGTAGCAACTCGGGTCGTAACGAATGCGAAAACCTATTACCAAGTAATTAGGGTCGCATTAGCGGTGAGCGGGAATCCTAATGGCGCGGCGAACGACTCGAGCCGCACCGGCCCATGAATGGCTGTTGAAATTGATAGCAAACGTTCTGCCGGAAATACCTCGGGCACCTTCAAACAAGCTGCCAGGCGGACATGCAAAGTTCCCCGACAACTAGTGGACTTAGTCGCCCTCATTTGCAAAAATACATAATTCGCAAATTTCTTACGCTTCTTTCGCTAGCAATCGAATGGTCTCACAAAACCTGACTGGATTTAACCTTATTCCGCAGACGATCCCGCATTACTGCATTGAGTCGTTCCGAAGAAACAACAAGCCAGACGCACTCGCATATAAGCTTGGTGACACGTGGAACCGGATATCCGGACTCGAGGCTATCGCGCGCATAAAACGCATTGCCCTCGGATTATCGTCGCTCGGTGTAAGGGCCGGCGATCGCATCGCGATAATCTCCGAGAATCGTCCCGAATGGTCGCTCGTCGATCTCGCGATTCTTTCGCTTCGCGCTGTGAACGTCCCGATCTATACGACGCAGGCCGTCGAGCAAGTTCGCTTTATTCTGGAAAACTCTGGCGCGAAGATGCTCTGCGTCTCTGGGAAAAAGATCTTCAAACATGCTGAAGAGGCGATCCGGAGCGTCGAGCGCCTCGAGAGATTGATCTTCTTCGACAACGATGCCGTGGTAGAAAATGATCGTCGCGCGATCAGTCTCGAATCGATCGAACAAAAAGGCGCGGAGTTCGAAAGAAAAGAAGCGGCGATGTTCGAGGAATCACTGGCAGAGATCAAGCCTGACGATCTCGCAACTATTATTTACACATCCGGTACGACCGGTGAGCCGAAAGGAGTAATGCTCACGCACGATAATTTTGTTTCGAATATCGTTGCGATCTCGAAAGACCTTCCGATCAAGACCACCGACCGTAGCCTGGCGGTGCTGCCGCTTTCGCACATTTTTGAGCGAGCCGTCTTCTATGTCCTGTGTGCCAACGGCGTGTCGATAAATTACTGCGCAGCATTCGACCAGATCGCGTCCCACCTGCAGGAAGTGAAGCCGACGATCATGAGCGCGGTGCCGCGTCTGTTCGAGCAGGTCTATCACAAGATCGTGAAGAAGGGTAAGTCGGCGGGTGGGTTGAAGACGAAGTTGTTCGATTGGGCGCTCGAAGTCGGACAGGACTACGGGCAGGCGAAGGACACTAATAATTCGATCTCGCCGGTCCTCGGGGTGAAACAGGCGTTAGCGAGCCGCCTTGTTTTCTCGAAGTGGCGCGAAGGCGTTGGCGGCAGTCTTCGATTCTTTGTCTCCGGCGGGGCTCCGATCTCGAAAAAATTATCGTACGCGTTCTGGTCCGCAGGTATTCCGATCTTGCAAGGTTACGGAATGACCGAAGCTTGCGTCGCATGCGCGAACCGGCCCGACGACAACAAGGTCGGCTCGATCGGCACGCCATTCAATGGTATTGAGATGAAGATCGCCGAAGCGGACGGTGAGATCCTGATACGCGGCCGGAATGTGATGCTGGGTTACTACGAGAATCCGGAAGAGACAGCGAGGGTAGTGGATGCCGACGGCTTTTACCATACCGGCGATGTCGGTTATGAAGACAAGGACGGACACTTTTATGTGACCGATCGGCTGAAGGATCTTTTTAAGTTGTCGAATGGGAAATACGTCGCACCGCTGCAGGTCGAGAGTTTGTTAAAGCAGAGTCCGCTCATTTCGCAGCCGGTCGTCGTCGGGAGCGGACGCAAGCAAGTCGGAGCTTTGATCGTCCCCGATTGGGAAGCTCTCAAGGAAGTATTGACGGAAGAAAAGATCGCGGCCGAAGGCACCCGCGAAGAGCTGTGCGAGAATCCTCACGTAATAAAGCGTATCCAGCGTGATGCGATCGAATTAACTCGCGAGCTTAACGACTACGAACGCGTCAAAAGGGTTTACTTGCTCCCGCGCGAATTCTCTATCGACAAAGGTGAAATGACCCCGACGCTGAAGATCAAACGCGGGGTCATTGACGAAAAATACGAAGAAGCGATCGACGAGAT
>JBDTSA010000341.1:0-3439 GCA_039931335.1 Acidobacteriota bacterium | reverse complement strand
GTTCGTTCAGGTTTTTGAAATCGACAAAGTCGAGGTGCTGATCCTGGTTGAAGCATGAAAATACGAAGAACTCTTCGCCCGTGTGCGGGTTGACGTGCCGCTGCAGACACTGTGCGCAGACTTCCTTCATCATGCATTGCATCGGCGAGTTAATGGATCCGATCGCGACGTGGTCCGGTTTCAGAAAAGGCTGCAGCGTCGTGTGACGGGCCTCACGAACGCCGTTCATCATCCGGTCTGAACCGATCGCGATGATACGGTCGACGTCTTTGAGATTCACTTTCGTATCGCCGAACTTTCCTTCGGCGTATGCGACCATCGCCTGGACGATATTGCCGCGGTGATGCGCGTCCTGCGGCCGAGCCGGTGAAATCTCGTCACCGAAATCCGTTGCCCAAATGACCTGATCGGTCGCGTTCTCGATCTCTTCACGTCTGAAAAGATCGGCGCCGTTTTTGTAGCCGGCGAAATAAAGAACGTGATTTTTCTTTTCGCGAAGCTCGCGTGCGATCGAGAAAAGCACGGCGTTGCCAAGGCCGCCACCGGCGAGCAGCACCGTCTCGTTCTCGGGGATCTCCGTCGGCGATCCCGTTGGGCCCATGACAAGAACTTCCTCGCCTTCGCGCAACAGCGAACACAGACGCGACGACGTACCCATCTCGAGAACGATCATCGACAGCAGGCCCTTCTCTTCATCGACCCAGGCACCGGTGAGCGCGAGGCCTTCCATCATCAGGCGAACTCCATCGACTTGAGGCGCCGAAGTTTCGAAATTCTGCAGGCGATAGAACGTCCCGGGCTCGAATTTACGCGCCTGCAGCGGAGCCTTCACGACGACATCGACGATCGTCGGCGTGAGCCGCTCAACACGAACGACGTACGCGCGGAGTTGTTCGTCGAGAGTTGAGACGAGGTCTTCGAAAGAGGGTCGCAAACTTAAGTCGGCGGTACCCGCAAACAACTCAACAACGTGTTTGTATCCGTGTTTCGCCGATGCCATCGCCTTGACGACGTTGCCGGCATACTGCGGATGATTGTCTCCGTAGTACGAAATGAATTTGCCTTCGTGCTCGTACGACGTAAAGAATCCCGGCTCATCCTTCGCGGCTTCGACAGGGTGAAGATTTCCATCGCCGTCGCGCTCGAGCTTGTGCGGAAGAAAGAATTGACGCCATTCGTCGAGCTTGAACGTCCCGGGCTTTTCCTTTTCGTAGATGACGTTCGGCGATGTGCCCGCCGCGACGCAAACCGTTCTCGCCGGGAACTCCACCATCTCGCCAGTCTTGTCGAACTTGCCGGTGTCGGCTTCGTAATTCAGACGTTCGAAGATAAGCGCCTTTACCGCATTGAATTCGTCGGGCACAGCCTCGACCGGATTCATGCACTCGACAAAGTTAATTCCTTCCTCCAGAGCCTTCTGCACTTCTTCGTGGTTCAAGCGGTACGCTGGCGAATCCTGAAGCCGTTTTCGATAAATGAGCGACACGCCGCCCCACGATTGCACGAGCGGAACGAAGTTCGGCTCTTTACCGGCAGCGGCGGCACGCGCCCGCTCGTCGCGAACCGCACGGCCGTGATCGAGAAATTCGCGTATGACCATCAGTTCTTCCGGATCGAACTGCTTCATGACCTGAGTTTCGCCAAAATCTTCGACGACCTGCTCGTACTTCGCCAGCATCTTCTCGACCTGGATCGGATAGTACGCGAATAATTCCGTCGATGTGTCGACCCCTGTCAACCCGCCGCCGATGACGACCGCCGGCAGACGCACCTGCAAATTCGAAAGCGTATCCTTCTTGAATGCACCGGTGAGCTGCAGCGCCATCAGGAAGTCCGAAGCCTGGCGAATTCCGCGGATGAGATTGTTCTTCATCGGGACGATCGTCGGACGACCGGCGCCGGTCGCGATCGCGATGTGATCAAAACCGAAATTCCATGCGTCCTCGATCGTAAACGTTCCGCCAAACCTGATTCCGCCGTACGCTCGAAATTGCTTTCGCCGCATCAGGATCAACTGCATCATCGTAAGAAAATTCTTGTCCCAGCGAACCGTGATCCCGTACTCCGAAACACCGCCGAAACCCGAGAGAATGCGTTCGTCCAACTGTTCCGTTATCTCGGAAATGTATCGAATCGGCTTTGGTGACCTCTTTCCGAGATCGCCGGTCCAGTCAGTCGGCAGCGGTTCGATCTTTAGCCCGTCGACGCCGACGACTCCGAATCCTTCGTTTAGCAGATAATGTGCGAGCGTGTAGCCTGCGGGCCCAAGCCCGACGACCAGGACATTTTTGCCGTTGTACGGCAACGCATACGGCCGATGTGCGCTCAGCGGATTCCATCGCGTCAGCAGACTGTAGATCTCGAAACCGTACGGCAGGTTCAGGACATCCGTGAGCGTGTGCGTTTCGGCGAGCGGAATATTAACGGGCTCCTGCTTTTGGAAAATACAGCCCTTCATGCAGTCGTTGCAGATACGATGACCGGTGCCGGCGCACATCGGATTGTCGATCGTGACAAGCGCGAGCGAGCCTATCGAGTCGCCCTGCTTCTTGAGCAAGTGCATCTCCGATATTTTTTCATCCAGCGGACAGCCATCGGTCTTGATGCCGAGCGGGTTTCGTTTCACCGCGCCATCTTTCTCGTGAAGCCCGGTCGAACAGGAATCCTTATCACGCTCATGGCAGATCAGACAGTAATCCACTTCCGCGAGCGCATCGCGCATCGTTCCGCGATCGTCCGTGAGGGTGAATCCGTCGCGTCGGCGCATTTCGCTGTCGAGCCCGCGCATTACGTTCGGATTCTTCTCGATCGGATGGATCAGGTGAACCAGATTCTGATAGTCGAGCGGATGCGGAGTCTTGAAAGCTTTCCAGCGCTTTTCTTTTTTGTAGAACTCAGCCGCCGACCAAGCTTCCATCAGACGAAGCGCAGCCTTGACCTGGAGCAGATCGCCCGTCGCATCCAGTTCGAGGACGAACTTTGAAAACACTTTCCCGTACGCTTTGTCTTTCAGCTTTTCAAAACCCGTATTGAGCTTCTTTATCGTTTCGACATCGCGAACCGCTAGCTCCGATTCCTTCGTGAGCGTCTCTTCAGCGTCGATCAGCCGCGCCGCGATCTCAGCAATCCCGAGCTCGTCGTCCCAAACGAGAGTTTCATCGAAAGCATTATTCCGCAGCTCGGTCAGCGCCTGTGAAACCTCGTTATGATCGATGGCCGACAGATGCTCCGGCGTGAATGCCTTCGCCGCACGCCTTTGGACAAAGAACTTGTACTTCCAGATCGGGTTCTGCCGCAGGATCTCCTTTTCAAGCTCGGCCGCCTCGGCGGCGATGCCGAACATGCGGGCTATGAAATCGGACAAGAACGGCGCCGCGTCGGTCAGGATTTTCGATGCCGCTCGCTTTTCAAACCCGCCGCCGCCGTTGTCGATATATTT
>JBDTSA010000340.1:0-3478 GCA_039931335.1 Acidobacteriota bacterium | reverse complement strand
GGCACAGGCCGTTGTGCGGGCCGTTGGTCCCGGCCTCGGCGACATACAATCCGCCGTCTGGTCCAAAATTCAGGCCCCGCGGATTATGAAGTCCCGTCGCTATGACGGTTACTGTTGTACCGCCTAGATTTTCGGCAGAGCTGGGAACCGAGAAACAGAATGAGTAAATAGCCGGCGTGATCAAAAAAGCAAGGACGACGACCAGCAGCGAGATCTTCGAAAGATTCATGACTTTTCTCCTGAGACCAACCGTTTAGTGGCCTAAGCATTAACTGAGTCCGATCGTCATTGGAGAGTGAGAGCCTCTGAAAAAAGGACTCGCCAATAGAGTTCCGTAGCCGAAGAAACATCCGGCCAAGGCAACTAATAATTCAGAATATCGGGACTCTATATCACTTTACGAAGTGAGTCAATAGATTTCTCAGACTCCACCGTGGCCTCGATGTCACTGCGTGGCCTACTGCACGGCAATCAGTGCGAAGATTTCGTTTCCGCCTTGATGCCGGACGAGAATTCGAATGAAGTTTGGGAACGACCGGTCGCTCCGACCTCGCTGCGGATCGCGGATGGCGGCGCAGGCAAGCTCTCGCGAATTAGCTACGGCAAGTAGTGTCAGGTTGGGCACAAATCAAAAAGGCCGGAGCAAACGCTCCAGCCTCTTTGATTCGCTTTCGTTATCCGATCCGTCACATAATGGGTGTCCCCATCGTGAACAGTGCTTTCCATGCGCCGCCTTCTTTGCCGTATATGCTTATCCCGTTTTCGCTGGGTATCGCGCTGCCTTGGCATTTGCCGTCTACCCCGGCCTTAAAGGTCAAGAGGCTGAAATCAGGGCTGAGTGAAACACTCGCGGGGTCCGTCAGCGAAACTGATTTGACCTCGCAGCCGTCTTCTGCCCACGTCTTCAGTGCTGTAGCACGATCCGAACGGCCTTTGCTGGTAAACGCAACAAAGTCCTTTCCGGCCCACTCGTCGAGGCCCTTGGCGTTTTTATTCTTCCAGTCATCCCATGCCTTCTTTTCCAGGGCAATCAGTGCATCGGTTGCGGCATCCGGCTTGGGTTCCGGCGCTGAAGTGGTAGCGGCAGGCTTTGTCGTCGATGCGGCGGCCTGGTCCGGCTTGGCATTTGAATCTGGGATCGGCGACTCGGCGTGGAAAGCGCCTTTCCACTTATCACCTTCGCGGACATATACGCCGGCCGCCCAGCTGTTGGCCGGTACTTTATGGCCGCCGCACGTACCGTCAACAGCCACCTTGTACGTGAGCAAAGCGGCGTCCGTTCCGAGTGGCGTCATTTGCTCGTCGCTGTGAGTGTAGCTCTTGATATCGCAGTCAGCTCCCGAGTACTCCTTGATCGCGGCGGCCCTATCAAGCTTTCCAGTCGAACCGTAGCCGACGAACTTGGCGCTCAGGAAGGGATCCCAGAACTTCGCGTCTTTTGTTTTCCATGCCTCGTACGCGCTCTTTTCGAGCGCCATCAAGGCGTCCTTTGTCGGCGCCGCTGCGACCGCTTTGGCCGCGTTCACGTTTGAATTCGAGGTATTCGCGGCGTTCGCCGGTGAATTGCTTGCCGGTGCACCGCAAGCTGACAAAGCGAAAGCCGCAGCTGTCGCCAGAACAAGTTGTTTGATCATAATGTTGTCTCTCAAAGCTATGTGAAATCAGAAAGCGCCCAATACGGTTCTCGATACTGGAAACGTTTGAGCATCTAAAGCTGTTCTATGGGGTGCGTAATTGATAGCACTGGACGAGAGGGAAGTCAATCTGTATCAGGCAGGGCGAGTCGAGTTTTCAATAGACCTAAACCATCAAAACGCCGGCTCTTCGTAAATCCCGTACACGTCTCGTAGCGCAACGCAGATTTCCTCAACGGTCGCATAGGCCGCGACGGCGTCGATGATCGATGGCATTGTGTTCTCGTTATCGCGAGCAGCGACTTTTAGCCGATCCAAAGCATTGGAAACAGCGCCGTTGTCGCGAGTCGATTTAGTCTTCGCGAGTCTCTCAAGCTGGGTCGCTCGAACGGTCTCGTTGATGTGCAGGATGTCGGTCTTTTGGATCTCCGTCTCAATCGCGTACTTGTTTACACCGACGATGGTTTGTTCTCCGCGTTCGACGGCCTTCTGGTATTGATAAGCGGACTCCTGGATCTCGCGCTGCGGGAACCCGGCCTCGACGGCTTCGACCATCCCGCCAAAGCCATCTATTTTCGCGAAGTAATCCATGCAGCCGGCGATCATTTTCTCCGTTAGCGATTCGATATACCACGAACCGCCGAGTGGGTCGACTGTGTTTGCGACACCCGTCTCTTCGGCTATGATCTGCTGAGTGCGAAGAGCGATGAGAGCGGCGTTGTCGCTCGGAAGGGCAAGTGCCTCGTCGAAAGAATCGGTATGCAGCGACTGCGTGCCACCGAGGACACCCGCGAGCGCCTGGATCGCGACGCGTGCAATGTTGTTCAGAGGCTGCTGCACGGTAAGCGAAACTCCTGCCGTTTGCGTGTGAAACCGCAGCTTCATTGTTCGCGGATTCTTCGCACCGAATCGCTCCTTCATCGTGCGAGCCCAAACGACACGAGCCGCACGATACTTCGCGATCTCTTCGAAAAAGTCGTTGTGTGCGTTGAAGAAAAACGAGAGCCGCGGCACGAATTCATCGACGTCCATTCCACGATCGACGCCATACTTTACGTACTCGACACCGTCGCGCAATGTAAATGCAAGCTCTTGCAATGCAGTCGCACCGGCTTCGCGGATGTGATAACCGGAGATCGAGATCGGATTGTATTTCGGAACGTGTTTGGTGGTGTATTCGAACGTGTCGATGACGAGCTTCATCGCGGGCTTGATCGGATAGATCCATTCCTTTTGGGCGATGTACTCCTTGAGAATGTCGTTCTGCAGCGTGCCCGAGATCTTTGTGAAGTCGGCCTTCTGCTTTTCTGCGACGACAAGATACATCGCGAGAAAGATCGGAGCCGGAGCGTTGATCGTTTGCGAGACTGTAACCTGATCGAGCGGGATGCCGTCGAACAAAACCTCGAAATCCGCGAGCGACGAAACAGCAACGCCACACTTTCCAACTTCACCCTCGCTCAGAGGCGAGTCTGCGTCGAGGCCCATCAACGCCGGGAGATCATACGCGACGGACAATCCTGTCTGGCCATGCTCCATTAAATATTTGAAGCGTGCGTTCGTGTTTTCGGGCGACGAAAATCCGGCGAACTGGCGCATCGTCCAGAGCTTGCCGCGATAACCGGTCGGATGGATCCCGCGTTTGTATGGATACTCACCGGGAAATCCGACATCGATTTCGTCGCTATCGGACTCTGTGTAGAGACGTTCAACGGATTCGAGTGAGACGCCTTCGAATTTTGCTTTTCGTTCCGGAGTCTTATCGAGAACTTTTTGCAGGGTCTCGTCTTCCCAGCGCTGCCTCTCAGCTTCCGCTTCCGTCTTCGCTTGCTTGATTTCCGGTG
>JBDTSA010000339.1:0-3489 GCA_039931335.1 Acidobacteriota bacterium | reverse complement strand
ATCGTCGAATCAAGCCGGACTATACGACCACTGCATTTCTTTACGATGTTCGTGCGACGATCGACGTGGAAGCCGATGTGGACTCTGATGGACGGATCCTATCGACGCGCATCGTGCGATGGGCTGGATTTGGTCTGGAGGACTCGGTCGAAAAAGCGATTCGTAGCATGAATTGGCGACCAGCAATGCGAGGAGGCAAGCCTTTGCCGATGCGCGTTTTGCTGCGATACAATTTTACAAAAGTGGACAAGGAATAGCCTCCTGCTGATCACTCCTCATAATGAGAAAAGTCCGTGCGACAAGACGCTTCGTCCTCTTCGTCATCTCGACGTTTGGGCTCTACGGGATCTGGTTCGTCTTTCGTATCTTTATCCCGAACAAGACCTACTGGAGGCAACTGGCATTCGCGTCCTGGACAAAAGCTTTCGTCTGGATCTCTGGGATGGAGATCGACGTCATCGGTACTCCGCCGAAGCCGCCGTTCTTTCTCGTGACAAATCACGTCAGCTATGTCGATATCGCGGCGTTGAGAGCGGTCGTTCCGGGCGTCTTTGTCGCAAAGGCTGAGGTGAGAAACTGGTTCCTTGCTGGACGCATTGTCCGGGACATGGGAATCATCTTTATCGACCGAAAAAACCGGCGCGATATTCCACGGGCGGGTGAAGAGATCATTCGTAAGCTTAACGATGGCGAAGGCGTGATCGTATTTCCCGAGGGGACGAGTACAAAGGGCGAGGATATTCTTCCGTTCAATTCATCGTTTCTCGAGTTCGCATCGCGAACCGACCTGCCGGTGTCGTACGCTTCAATTGGCTACCGAACACCGGATGGCGAACCGCCCGCGAGTGCGACGGTCTGCTGGTGGGACGACACAGAATTCATCCCACACTTGTTTCGACTTTTCACCTTGAGCCGGTACACGGCGATCATCGATTTCGGTGAGGAGAGCGTGGTGAATCCCGATCGCAAACAGCTCGCGGCAGAGCTGCGTCAGAGGGTGAAGGAACGATTCGTTCCGATGATTTGAGCAGCGGCAGCGAGTGGGGCGTTGTGTCCGATGCTTCGTCGGGTCAACAGAAACCCTGCAGTACGCGAGCCCGTACTAATCCAGACATTTCTTGAGGAGCCAAAGTAAATGCATAAGACCTTTTTCCGATCTGTGACGATTGGCATCGTCCTTTTCTCGACGTGTTATTCGACCTTTGCCCAGAGCAAGGGCTTCGACACAAAACGAATGGACACGTCGGGTGACGCCTGCAACGATTTTTTCCAGTACGCCAACGGAACGTGGCTTAGAACCACCGAGATCCCCGCGTCCGAATCGCGCTGGGGAACCTTCAACATCCTCGCGAACAATAATAATTCGATGTTGCGCGAGATACTCGAAGCGGCGGCGAAAACTAAATCGGGCAACGGATCCGATGCGCAGTTGATCGGAGATTATTACGGTTCATGCATGAACGAGACCGCGATCAATAAGGCCGGCGCCAGACCGGTGCGACCGTTCCTTCGCGAAATCGACAAGATAAAGACGATCAGTGATGTAGAAAAAGAGATCGCGGTGCTGCATAACTCGGGGCTGCCGGCTGTCTTCGGCTTTGGAGCAGGGGCCGACCTGAAGAATTCGAATAACGTCATCGCGAACGCGGGACAAGGCGGGCTGACGCTACCGAATCGGGATTACTACACGGGCGACGACGCAAAGTCGGTTGAGGTTAGGGCGAAGTTCGTCGAGCACATGACGAATATTTTCAAACTCATCGGCGAAACACCCAATGTCGCAGCCGCGAATGCAAAGACAGTTCTCGATATTCAAACACGTCTCGCACTTGCTTCGCTGACGCCGGTCGAGCGCAGAAATCCTGATAACAATTACAACAAGATCACTCTCAGCGCGGCGCAAGAGATGATGCCGAATTTTTCGTGGAACGCGTATCTTGCCGAACGATCCGTTCCCGCGTTCACCGAATTCAACATCGCCCCGCCGAAATTCTTTGCCGAAGTAAATACGATGCTGAAGGACGTTCCCGTCGAAAGCTGGAAGACGTATCTTCGGTGGATGGTCATGAACTCCGCTGCTCCGTCTCTTGCAAAGCCTTTCGCCGATGAAAACTTCAACTTCTTTGGGAAATATCTTCGAGGGCAGAAAGAACCGCAGCCGCGATGGAAAACCTGCGTTCAATCGGTCGACAACAATCTCGGCGAAGCACTCGGGATGGAATTCGCGAAAAAAGCATTCACGCCGGCCGCGAAGGCTCGGATGAACGAACTCATCGACAACCTTATGGCGGCGCTAAAAGATCGGATTGGCGGCCTTGAGTGGATGAGCCCGGAGACAAAGCTCCAGGCGCAAGCGAAACTCGCGACCTTCAAGCGGAAGATCGGCTACCCGGATGTACTCCGCGGCTACAAGGGCCTGACGGTCGATCGCAAATCGTATGCGTCGAACAATCTCAGGTCCAACCAGTTTCAGGTGAGACGTAATTTCGAGGATCTCGGCAAACCGCGTGACAAGACGCGCTGGGGATTTTCACCGCCGACCGTCAACGCTTCGTACAACAGTACGAACAATGACATCACGTTTCCGGCCGGAATTCTGCAGCCGCCCTTTTTCAATTTCGAAGCTGACGATGCGATCAACTACGGTGCGATCGGTGGCGTCATCGGTCATGAGATCACGCATGGTTTCGATGATTCAGGAAGTCGTTTCGACGCGGAGGGTAACCTGAAGACCTGGTGGACCGATGCCGATAAGGCAAAGTTTGACGTGCGCACCTCTTGTGTCGTGAAACAATTCGACGCCTACGAAGTTCAACCTGGCCTGTTCATCAACGGCAATTTAACGCTCGGCGAGAACATCGGCGACTTCGCGGGACTGACCGTTTCGTACGATGCTTATCAAAGATCGCTCGCCGGAAAAACACGGCCGGCGGACATCGATGGTTTTACACCAGAACAGCGGTTCTTCCTCGGCTGGGCACAAGTTTGGGCGGGAAAGTACACACCCGAATCGGAACGCACGCAGGTCAAGGGCGATCCGCATTCGCTGCCCCGCTGGCGCGTGAACGGCCCGCTTTCGAATATGCCGCAGTTCGCGAAAGCGTTCGGATGTAAGGACGGCAAGGCGATGGTGCGCCCGGACGCGTGTTTTATTTGGTAGTCACCATCGAAGTGCGAAAGCAAAAAAGGCCAGAGCCAACGGCGCTAGCCTTTTTTCGAACCAACATCAGCTTTAGCCAAAGATGAATTGCCCCGACGCTTTTGCCTGAGTTAGGTGGCTACCCCTTAAGCTTGGCTTTAGCCAAAAATGAATTGCCCCGGCGCCTTAGCCCGGGGTCGGCAATGATCTCACCTCCGGCTTTAGCCAAAAGATGAATTGTCCCGGCGCTTTAGCCCGGGGTAAGCGATGCATCCCAGTTCTGACTTTAGCCAAAATGAATTGCCCCGGTGCTTTAGCCCGGGGAAAGCAATGCATCACAGTCTCCGGCT
>JBDTSA010000338.1:0-3489 GCA_039931335.1 Acidobacteriota bacterium | reverse complement strand
TTCTTTTAAGAGAAGATGTCGATGCTCTCGGCGGACGAGGCGAGATCGTCAAGGTCAAAGCGGGCTACGCACGCAACTACTTGCTGCCGCAGGGCCTCGCGACGCTCGCAACGAAAGGGAACGTCAAGCAGATCGAGCAGGAGCGCGAAGCTTTGCTCAAGAGGGCGTCTGAGGAGCGGACGACGGCGGAATTACAGAAAGAGCAGATGGGCGTGATCGAGCTCGCGTTTGAACGCAAGGCCGGCGAAGGCGGAACGCTGTTCGGCTCGGTGACCTCGATGGACATCGCCGAAGCTCTGCAGGCGAAGGGCTACGAGATCGATCGTCGTAAGATCGCACTTCGGGAACCGATCAAAGAAACCGGTGAATATACGGTGAACGTCAAGCTTCATCGAGAGGTTGTTCTGCAGGTTCCGGTTCGGGTTACGGGCGAAGGCGGCGAAATGCCTGAGGCGAAGCCGGAGAAGAAAGCTCGAAAGGCGAAAGCGGAAACCGAAGAAGTTCCGGCTGAAACTGCCGAAGCAGACACCGCCGCGGAACCGGCAGCCGAGGCAGAGGCGAACGAAGCGTAAATCTATTTCCGGTTTTCGGAAATTAGCGGACCGCGTTCGGCATTCCGGACGCGGTTTTTATTGCCTTAAAAAATTGTTTGCGGCGAAAATTTACACGCCGCATCTTTCGCTCTAGAATAGTCCCAACTCATTCCCGTACCGACATGGCATTTGCATTCCCCGACGCCCGACGAGAGCAATTCCTAGAACGTCCGCTGCCGAGCAGCGAAGAGAGTGAGCGCGCGATCCTCGGAGCCATCCTGCTCGATAACGCGCTCATCGCGCAAGCGGTCGAACACCTCAAACCGCAAGATTTTTACGGGCCGCTCCATCGTCGGATCTTCAACGCGATGATTTCGCTGTTCGAAACGTCGAAACGGATCGATCCGATCTTGATCGGCGAGGAACTAAAAAAGGACGGCTCGATTGATTCGATCGGCGGAATTGCCACGATCACCAACCTGACGTACGGCCTGCCGCATTTCACCGACGTCAAGGACTACATCAACGTCGTCCGGGATAAGTCGATCATGCGATCCCTCGTACGGACCTGCAATGAGATTACGAGCGAGGCACTCGAAGAAGAAGAGGATGCCGAGGTCGTGCTCGATCATGCCGAGCAGATGATCTTCCAGCTTACGCAGATGGAAGAGCGGCAGGGATTTTCACGGATCCAGCCGATCGCCGAAAACGTTTTCACAAAGATCCAGGAATACGCCCATCACGATTCACACGCGCTGACCGGTTTGGCCACCGGATTTCGCGATCTGGACCAGCTAACATCGGGCTTTCAGGCCGGTGACCTGATCATCGTCGCGGCCCGGCCCTCGATGGGAAAAACGGCACTGTGTCTGAACATCGCGCAGCGTGCTGCCGTCACCGAAAGGGCGACCGTCGCTGTGTTCTCGCTTGAAATGTCGAAGGAACAGCTCGTCATGCGTATGCTGAGCTCGCAGGCGTCGGTCGATGCACGCAATTTGAGAACGGGTATGCTTTCGAAACCCGACTGGGCGAGACTTGCCGAGGCGATCGGAACGCTCGCGGCGACTGACATCTACATCGACGACACTCCGGGGATCAACGTTCTGGAAATGCGGGCAAAACTTCGCCGCCTCGCCGCCGAAAATAAAAAACTCGATCTCGTGATGGTTGATTATTTGCAATTGATGGGCAGCTCACGACGAAACGAGAATCGCCAGCAGGAAGTCTCGCAGATCTCGCGCGATCTGAAGACGCTCGCGAAAGAATTCAACGTTCCGGTGATGGCGCTGTCTCAACTGTCCCGTGCGCCCGAGGCGAGAAACCCGCCACGGCCGATGATGTCCGATCTTCGCGAATCGGGGAGTATCGAGCAGGACGCGGACGTCGTCGCGTTCATTTACCGGGCTGACTATTACGCCAAGAGCGGCGACGAAATTCCCGAAGACCAAAGGAACATCGCTGAGCTCATCGTCGCCAAACAGCGCAACGGCCCGACGGATACGATCAAGCTCGCGTTCCTGAAACAGTTCACTCGATTTGAAGATGCGTATTTAGGATAGGTGGTTTTTGTGAGGAATATATACGATGAAAGGGATAAGGTTTCCCGGCCCGCCTTTATATTCTTTATTCCGGGCGGAGCACTCTTATGAACAACGACCCTCGATTCCCGATCGGGAAGTTTGACGCCGGCAACTATCCGTCGCGAATAGATAACGCAAAGGCGATCGCGGACCTTCCGACGAACGTTAGGAATGCCGTCGACGGTCTGTCCGACGCCCAACTCGACACGCCCTACCGTGATGGCGGGTGGACTCTACGACAAACCGTTCATCATCTCGCGGACAGCCACATCAATTCGTTCTGCCGATTCAAACTCGCCTTGACCGAAGACGAGGCTCCGACGATCCGGCCGTATTACGAAGATCGCTGGGCTGAATTGGCGGACAGCGGGACGCCCGTCGACGCGTCCTTGAAGATCATCGACGGCGTGCATTCGCGTTGGAGCTCGCTGCTGGAATCGATGACTGACGACGATTTCGATCGCGAGTTCATTCATCCGGAGACGGGGGCATGGACACTCGAAAAAGTGCTGGCGCTGTACGCGTGGCATTCGCAGCATCACACCGCGCATATTACGAACGCTCGTGTTCAGAACGGGTGGTGACGTTGGTTTACTCTTCGTAGAAACTTAAAACTGAAAAGTGAAAACTATAACGAACGACACTCGCCGTATTCAGTTAGCAGTTTTTAGTTTTAAGTTTCTACGAAGGTAATTATTCCCGTCACTTCCAAAGCCGATGGCAGACTCGATAAGTGAACAAGGCCGTCTGATCTCCCTGGACGTCTTCCGCGGAATGACGATCGCGGGAATGATCCTCGTTAATAATCCCGGTACTTGGTCGGCGATCTACGATCCGCTTGAGCACGCGCCGTGGCACGGCATCACTCCAACCGATTACATCTTTCCTTTTTTCCTTTTCATCGTCGGCGTCGCGATCCCGATCGCGCTCAAAAAGCGGATGCAGAATGGCGTTACGCGCGACCTCTACCTAAAGATATTCCAGCGGGCCGTGACGATATTCGCGCTTGGTTTGCTGATGTCGATGATCCCGTTCTTCCAGTTCAATGATTCGACGGGAATCCCTTACCCGATCAAGATCCTTCTCGTACTTTCGTTTTCGGCGGCGCTGCTGCTTTACCTTCTTGAAAAGAAAACGGCGGCCGCGATAGCAGCGGTGGTCTCGGCGGTGCTCGTGCTTGGGTTTTATTTAGCCGGAGCCGAAATCGTCTGGTACAACTTTGCGACGATGCGCATCCCGGGCGTGCTGCAGCGAATCGCAGTTTGTTACCTTGTAGTTTCGATCATTTTTCTCCAAACGGATTGGAAGCAGCAAACGGCGATCGCGATCGGTTTGCTGCTGCTCTACTGGCTGTTGATGACAGTGATTCCGGTACC
>JBDTSA010000337.1:0-3489 GCA_039931335.1 Acidobacteriota bacterium | reverse complement strand
TTTCAAGATCGTTCATTGAATACTGACTCGTTAATTCATCCTTGGCCGAGACGGCGACGGGCACGATCTCATGTAGAGGTTTCGGCGAGATCACCACGCCGGCAGCGTGGACCGACGAGTGTCGCGCACAGCCTTCAAGTTTCAGCGCAAGATCTACAAGATCCTTGATCTTCGGATCCGACGCGATCGCCGCTTTCAATTCCGGAACCATCTCCAATGCCTGCGAGATGCTGACGTTTCTTCCGCGGATCGGAGGCGGGATGAGCTTTGCGATCTTCTCGACATCGCCGTAGGGCATGTTCAAAGCCCGGCCGACGTCCTTTATCGCCGCACGCGACGCCATCGTTCCAAAGGTAATGATCTGGCAAACAGAATCGCGTCCGTAAAGTCTCGTGACGTGGTTGATGACGTCGCCGCGACCGCGAATACAGAAATCGATGTCGATATCCGGCATGGATATGCGCTCGGGATTGAGAAATCTTTCGAACAGGAGATCGTATTGAAGCGGATCGATATCAGTGATGCCGAGACAATACGCAACGAGCGATCCGGCCGCCGATCCGCGGCCCGGGCCGACCGGAATATTGTTCTCCTTTGCGTATTTGATAAAGTCCCAGGTGATAAGAAAGTAATCCTGGAAGCCCATCTTCCGTATCACCGAGAACTCCCGCGTGATTCGAGCCGAGTAATCTTCCAGCGGATATTTAAGTTTCCCGGCTTCCTGCATTGGGAGCCAGACTTTTTCCTTCCGTTCTTCAAACCCGGTCGCGACGACCGATTCGAAATACTCGTCACGCGAGAGGCCGGAGTTGTCGGGAATGGGATAAACAGGAAGTGTGAAATTATCGCCGTTCGCCGCGAGCTCGAGCTGACATTGCTCGGCTATCGCAAGCGTATTGGTCAACGCCTCGGGAACTTCGTTTCCAAAGATCTGCCACATCTCGTCGGCAGACCGCACGTAATAATTCGAGCTCGGCAGCGTATACCGATCTTCGCTCAGCGTTCGGCCATCGCCGATACAAAGCAGAACTTCGTGAGCGCGGGCGTCTTCCTTACTCAAGTAGTGCGCGTCGTTAGCTGCGACGAGCGGAATCCCGTTCTTCTGCGAAAGGCCGACGAGGCCGCGAACGATCGAGCGGCTCTCGTCGGTGCCGTTATCGGCGATCTCGATATAAAAACCTTTTCCAAAGATCGACTTGTACTCGTCCGCCGCTTCTTCCGCACGTGCCTCATCTCCTTGACGCAAGAAATGCGCGAGTGCGCCGTTAGTTCCGGCGGAAAGTGCGATCAGTCCTCGACTATGCTCGGCGAGGATCTCATTATCGATGCGCGGTTTGTGATGCAGCCCTTCCGTGAATGCCTTTGAGGATAGGTAGACGAGGTTCTGGTAGCCCTCATGATCTTTCGCGAGAAGTATCAGGTTATAGTATGGGCGCTCACCTGCACGCACCGCCGAATCACGATCGAAACGGCTGCCCGACGTCACAAAAGCCTCGTATCCGATGATCGGTCGGACCTTCGCTTCCTTCATCGTCTTATAGAAAGAAACGGCACCGTACATGTTTCCGTAATCGGTCAGCGCACACGCCTGCATGCCGATTTCGTTGAGTCGGTTGGCGAGAGGCTTCAATTTGATTGTGCTTTGTAAAAGACTATAATCTGAGTGCAGATGAAGGTGGACGAAATCTCTCGATTTGAAGTTTAGTAGATCCATTTCTCGCTCGGTTATGAAGAAAGTCTATCTCGAAACCTTCGGCTGTCAAATGAATGTTTCCGATTCGGAGAGGGTCGCAACATCACTCGCCGCTAAAGGCTTTGAGGTCACACCACACGAGAAATCCGCAGACATCGTCCTCATAAACACTTGCTCGGTTAGGGATAAGGCTGAGCAAAAACTGTACAGCCGTATCGGAAGGCTTAGAAATTCGCGCTCTGACATGCCGATAATCGGTGTGATGGGCTGCGTCGCACAACTCGAAGGCGAAACCTTGTTCAATAAGATCGAGGGTGTCGATTTCGTGATCGGGACGAGGGCCGTCGGCCGGGTGACCGATGCGATCGAAAAAGTCCTCGAAGGAAAGCGCGAGATCGCCGACCTGGGCGAGCGCGAAACGGACTACGACTGGTCCGTATCGAATGCGCAACGGAACTCGCCGTTCGTGGCATTTGTTCCGATCATCGAGGGCTGCAATAAATTCTGCACGTATTGTATCGTTCCTTTCTCTCGTGGACGAGAAGTGAGTCTTCCGGCTTCGGAGATCGTTCGCAGCGTTCTCGAACTGCGCCGGCAGGGTGTAAAAGAGATTCACCTCATCGGGCAGAATGTGAATAGCTATCGTCCGAAGAGTGATTCGGGGCTTGAGACGTTCCACGGAGCAACGCCATTTTCGCGATTGCTCAGGGCCGTGGCCGCGACAGGCGTCGAGCGAATAAAGTTCAACACCTCATTTCCGCGCGATTTTCATCCGGACATCATCGACGCGATCAATGAGCACGAGAATCTTTGCAATTGGGTTCACCTGCCTGTGCAATCCGGAAGCGATCGGGTCCTGAAAAAGATGAAACGAGGGCATACGATCGAAAGCTATTTTAAGAAAATCGACAAATTGAGAGATTCGGCGAGAGATGTCGCACTGACCACGGATATCATCGTCGGGTTTCCGGGCGAGACCGAAAAAGATTTTGAAGATACGAAGCGTGCGGTAGAATACTGCGGCTTTGACTCGGCCTATATATTCAAATACTCGCCGAGGCCGGGCACGCCGGCGTTTGAAATGGATGACAACGTGACGCCAGGTGAAAAAAAGCTGCGATTCCTCGAGCTTGAAAAAGTACAGAAGGATAGTCAAAACACTCGGCTGCAGAGATATCTGGGTAAGACTGTCGAGGTGCTGGCGGAACGAGTTTCGAGCCGCAGTGGCGATGACATTACCGGGCATTCGACATGCCATAAGCTGGTCAATTTTCAGGGTTCCGGAGACCTAATCGGAAACCTTGTTGATGTTAGAATTCGGGAAATCAAAGCGAACTCATTGTTCGGCGAAGTTTGTTAAGTACGTGAGCGAGGAAAATAGTCTGATCGAAGTAAAAATTGGGGCATTGATAATGGACCCAAACACGAACACCCCGATCGTCGTGCTGAAGGGTGTTGAATCTGAAACCGTTCTTCCGATCTGGGTCGGGGCGTTCGAAGCGAATGCCATCGCGCTCGAGATCGAGAAGATCGTGCCTCAGCGACCAATGACGCACGACCTGCTTCGTAACGTAATTATCGAATGCGGCCTCGTCGCATCCCGTGTTATAGTGACTGATCTGCAGGAGAACACGTTTTACGCAGTGGTCGAACTTAGGGATAACGAGGGCGAGATCGTTTCAATGGATGCTCGTCCTTCGGATGCGATCGCTTTGGCGCTCAGGCTTGATTGTCCGATATTTGTTAAGCAGTCCGTGATAGATCTTTCGGCTTCTTCCAACCCGCTCGATGCGGAG
>JBDTSA010000336.1:0-3499 GCA_039931335.1 Acidobacteriota bacterium | reverse complement strand
GCGAGAGCTCGAAGAAAAAGCGTCAAAGGTTGTCGATGCAACCTGCCCGTTCGTGACCCGCGTGCAGAAGCTCGCAGCTCGAGCCGCCGAGCAGGATCGTCACGTAATTATCGTCGGAAGTCCGGATCATCCGGAGATGATCGGCGTCAAAGGTTACGCCCCGGATCACGCGTTTGTTATTCGCGACGTGTCTGAGGTGGCCGCGCTGCCCAGGCTTCGAAACCCGCTGGTCGTATCGCAGACGACGATCAAAGCAAAGACATTTTTCGATACCGCTGAGGCGATCAAGACGAAGACCGATGATGAAGTTCAGATCGTCAACACCATCTGCTCGGCGACCCGCGATCGTCAGGACGCGGCACGGGCGCTCGCCGGAATGGTCGATGCGTTCTATATAATCGGCGGGCGACATTCTTCGAACAGCGTAAAGTTGCTGGCTGTTTGTAAGGAGCAGTGCGAAAAGAGTTTTCTGATCGAGACCGAAGACGAGATCGATGCCGACGATATCGCCGGAGCTAACCGAGTCGGTGTGACCGCCGGTGCTTCAACGCCTGAGTGGTTGATCCAGAAGGTAGTGAAGCACCTCGAAGCTCTAGGAAAGAACGAACTTGCCCTGAAATAAATGTGCTCGCATTGAAAGAAGAAAGCCGGGAAAGCATTACGCTCGCCCGGCTTTTTTCATTAAACGAAGTTCCGCAGCTTACGGATTAACTTCGGCAAATCTCGGAAGCGAGATCGCCTGATTCAGGATAACGCCGAACTCGGTTCCGGATCGCACTTCGGCGTCTTCGCCTTTCGTCATGCGTTCGCCGAGCAGTCCCGCACCGGCGCCGATAAGACCGCCTATCAACGCGCCTTTGCCGCCGCCGATCGCACCGCCGAGAACCGCACCGCCGGCGCCACCGCCACCGATAAAGATTATTTTCCGGTGCTTCATCCGATCACCGGACGCCGTTCCCTCGGCGTTGCTCTTCGCGTCATCGCTATCGAGATCGGTCAGCGAGCCGTTGATGCGCCGAACGGTACCGTTTGGAAGACGCAATTGAATAAAGCTGGCGTCGATCGTTCCCGGCTTGCCGCCTTTTCGAGCTGCAACCACGGCGTCGACTCGTCCCGTCAATCGCGTTCCGGAAGGAATCACGAGGACACCGTTATTCGAGTAGACCGGTTCGGTGACATTCGCCGTAAAGGTGTCGCCGACGCGAGCAGTCTTTGAATTGATCGTGCTGTTCATACGCGCACGCAAACGTTCTCCGCTATTAACCGTGTAGAGCTTGACCGCCGGAATGGTGCGTTTGACGACCGCTTTCTTGCGCAACACTGGCCTTCTGCGCGTCTGAGCCGAAAGGTCGAGCGCCGCCGACATCGTCACGAACGAAACCAACAGTGCAAGTAGTGAAATTTTACCCAGCCTTTTCATATTTTTCCCTCCAATTTGACCGATGCTCCGAAATAACGCACCGCATTAAGCAGCGCGGACGTTCGACGCCGGTTTAAGCAAAATCGTTGTATAAACTCCTTTCGGTCAACGTGTTGTTCAAGATTACCACTTTTTGAAGGGACTGCTTCGAAATTGCCGTGAAACTTTTTTATTGAAATGGCAACATGTTTGGACATATTATGAAGGCATAGTGGCAGTTTGTTTCGTTTCAAGAGGCCCCCAAACCAGGCAACCTGACTGTGCCCTTTTGGAGTCGAATTAGCACATTTCGAACGACCAGGGATGATATGCATCTATTTCGGGAGACGTTTCTATTATTCTCGCTTAACCTTCTCGACGCGATGTTAACTATTGTTTGGGTGCGCAACGGTGTCGCTACCGAGAGCAATCAGCTGATGGCACGCCTCCTCGACTCGGGCGATCTGACCTTTCTAAGCGCCAAGATCGCGATCGGCACGATAACGGCACTCGTGCTTTTACGCTGGGGAAACCGGACACTCGCTCGATACGGCCTTACGCTCGCACTTGCTGTTTACCTGAGTCTAATGGGTATCCACGTCGTCACGGGGCTAAGCGCGTTCGGTTACATTTCGAATACGGCTCTTAGGGATCTCGAATCACTGACGACTAGCTTGCTGGCAATGGTCATATGATCTGATCGCATCCAGAAAAACGATCCGGCCCCATGTTCCGCACGAAACATGGGGCTTTGTTTTTTCGTAATCACTACGCAACGCTCATCGGAATCTATCGCATCCAAAACGTTGCTATCATCTATCTTCAGAAAGGAAAAAGTTTTTATGGCAAGCAAACCTGTATATCAAATGTCGGCCCGCCAGATCCTTTTACTGGCTTTTGCCGCAGCTATTGTCGCGGTCGGGGCAACCGTCCTGATTTATTCCCTAACCAATTTTCTTGGCGACAAGGACCCGTCGATGTTGAGCCTCGCGGAAGAGGCCCCGCAAGGCATCTCGGATCCGAATGCCGTCACCGATGAGCAGAACAGCATCGAGGTTTATAAATCCATCTCGCCGGGCGTCGCCTTTATCAACACCACTTCGTACCAGAAAGACTTCTGGGGCGGAACCCAGGAGGGTAAAGGAAATGGATCGGGCTCGGTGATCGATGCGGAAGGACACATCCTCACGAACTATCACGTCATCGAAGGTGCGCAAAAACTTTCGGTTAGCTTCGGAGGAGAGAAGAACTATCCCGCGACATTGGTTGGCGGCGATCCGGATACGGACCTTGCGGTCATCAAGATCGATCCGCCCGCGAGCGGATTGACGGTCGTACCGCTCGGAAATTCGGATAGTCTCGTTGTCGGTCAAAAAGTTTTGGCGATCGGCAATCCGTTCGGCCTCGACCGAACGCTTACGACAGGCGTCATCTCGGGGCTGCAGCGTCCAATTCGAGCTCGTAACAATCGTCCGATCGATGCGGCGATCCAAACGGACGCGTCGATCAACCCGGGAAATTCGGGCGGTCCGCTCCTTGATAAGTTTGGCCGGATGATCGGTATCAACTCGCAGATCCTTTCACCCGCCGGGGGTTCGGTCGGAGTCGGATTTGCGATTCCGGCAAACACGGCAAAGCGTGTCATTCCACAGATCATTCAGTTCGGTGAGGTTCGAAGGCCGAAGCTCGGTGCATCTCTGCCGGCGGTCAAAGATCTCGCGGAGCGAGGATATCGAATGCCGGTTCAGCAAGGCCTGCTCGTTTACAGTTTGGTGCCGGGCGGCGCTGCCGAGAGAGCCGGGCTTCGTCCAGTTACCGAGGACGGGACGCTTGGCGACATCATCGTTTCAGCCGATGGCCAGCCGTTGAATAATATGGATGATCTGTTCCGCTTGCTTGATAAGAAGCAGATCGGCGACACGGTCGAACTGCAGGTTTATCGGGATGGACGAAATACTGCCGTGCCCGTGAAACTGACTGTTGCTCCGACGTCGGCTCGTGGAACTATTCCGGCACGGCGGCCCGTTCAGTAGCATAATCGAACCGTTACTTTAGAACTTGGCGAGCTTTGCGTGATATTTTTTTCACGCAAAGCTCGCC
>JBDTSA010000335.1:0-3499 GCA_039931335.1 Acidobacteriota bacterium | reverse complement strand
CGGCGCCCGCTTTGATGTATTCTTCGTGGACCTCGCGGACGAGATCGGGTGCGACAAGATTCAACTCGTCATAGCTGCGATTGATGTAGACACCCTTGTCGTACAGCCGCGTCCCCACCGCGCCGTCAAAGACATAGACGCGGTCGTTGTCGATGATCTCTCGGAAGTTCCTCATAGTCAGAAGTTAGAAGTCAGAAGTCAGAATTCAGAATTCAGAAGTCAGAAATCTGAATTCTGTCTATTGTCTTCTGAATTCTCAATAAAAAAGTCTCGCCAAAACAGCGAGACTTTCCAAATCCGAAATCAAGTTAGGCTGTTTAGCGGCTTATTTAACGTGGTCGCAAGTCGCATTAACTCACCACGAAATTATTAAAGGCAATGATGCTTCTTCATATTACCCATGTCAAGCTTGGGACGGAGGCAGAAGGCAGTTGGCAGAAGGCAGTAGGCAGAAGGCAGTTGGCAGAAGGCAGTTGGCAGAAGGCAGTTGGCAGAAGGCAGAGGGCGGTTCGAGTCCAAAGACCAAAGCCCAAAGACCAAGGGCCCAAACCCCGACCACATGTCTACTTAGGCCATTCGTACGGGAATAACTTGGCGGCAGCTTCCGGCGTTATCTCTATGCCCGATAGTTTCGCCGCGTACGCGAGCACCGGATCCTTCGTCGCCGCAAGGTCTGCTCCGGTCGGAAGCATAAGTTCATCGGGTGTGACGCCGACCTTCTCGAGGCTCTTACCGTCGCTCATAATAAGATCGGCCATCGTCACCGAAGTGCCCGCCAGAAGCATGCTTCCGATCCCGCTGTTAAGCTCGTGAAGCTGTGATTCCATGACCGCTCCCATTGACCTGTCACCGATGACCTTGCCGCGCTTCTCTAACTGTACGAGGCGAGCGAAAACTTCGGATGCAGAAGCGGATCCTTCGTTGACCAGAACGGTAATGTCGCCTTTGAAACCGTTACTCGATGGCTTCGACATCAGCGGCTTTAACTCTTTGCGTCGCTTCTCATCAAAGATCTTCACTTCTTTGTCGAAAAAGAATCCGACCATTTTTTTGAGGATGTCCACGGAGCCGCCGCCATTGTCCCGCAGATCTAGAATCAAGCTCTTCGACGAGCGAATTTTGCCCTGCAAAATATCCCACTGATCGTTAGTGAGCGAGAACGTGTGAAGCTTCAAGAGCAAGGCGCCATTGTCATTTCGAACAAACTCGTAAGCCGTGTCGGCGTAGCCGTGTTTGATCATCGTGCGGTCGTACCATTGTTGCAGCGTTATAGTGCTGCCTGTTCGCTCGATCTTAGTATCGACCGATAGCGTCCGTGGCTTTGCGTCCCCCGGGCTGAGGATCGTCATGTTAACCCGGGCAGCCGGAGCAACTACAAAATATCTGTATCCCATCTGCCAGAGGTTCTTTCGCACCGGACGGAAGCCATCGATTCCAAGAAAGCGATCGCCCGGCTTCAGGCCCTTCGCTTCTGCATCGGATCCGGGCTTGACATGTGTAATATAGCAATCGTCTCCGATCACTCCGGCAGTCCATCCGTACTCGACCTCAGCGGCCCGTACCGGCGGGAGAAAGGTCGTATGCGAATCGTCGAGTGTTAGTACGGCAGACGCTATCGTCAGCATTAACGCATCACGTGTCGGCGCCGCCTTCATCCGCTCCTTTGCCTGCTCAAAGACAAAGTCGATGTCGACGCCCCGGTAGGCGGGGTCGTAATAGTTCTTCTTGATCGCCTCCTTGGTCATATCAAGAAGCCCGATCGCCATATTGCGATCAGTTCCGTTGATCTGGGCAAGTGTTTGAAGGGCAGGAAGCAGGAGAACGCATAGGAATATGCACAGGCTGTGGAAGCTGAGACGATTTTTCATAGTTACTATTTTTACTTCGAGAGCAAGTACCGAGTTCTAAGAAGCCCCTAGGATATGAAAGGTTTCCTGCAAAGTAAAGAGTATTCTCCCACGCGGGTGATTTATCTACGTCCGCTGACAGACGCGACAAAAATATGTCGAACGCCCAGCCTGTACGACGCGCACGATCGAGGCACCGCAGCTCAAGCACGGCTCATTCTCACGATCATAGACGCGCCATTTCCAATCGCTGGTCCGCCCGTAAATACTGCCACCGATATCATGCGGCACGATGGGCATCGACGAACCAAACTCGACCGCCTCGGAGAGCACCACGCGGATGTTTTCAAAAAGCGCCGCGGTCTTCGGTTTTGAAAGTTTCGACGCGATCCGCTTGGGATTTGCGCCCGAAAGAAACATCGCCTCAGCGGCGTAAATATTTCCCAGCCCGCACACCTTCGTTTGATCGAGCAGGAATTCTTTCAGGCTCCGTTTAGACGCACGCAGTGCCGCTCGTAAATACTCGTACGAAAACTCGTCGCCCAGCGGCTCAGGCGCGAGTTTGCTGATCTCCCTAGCTTCACCCAACGCAGAAGTATCGACGATCTTCATCAATCCGAAATGGCGTTGGTCCTGGAAGACGAGACGCTCGCCGTCTTCGAAACGAAAAAGCGCGTGCGTGAATTTCGGATCGGGCAGGTTGGTGCCAAGCAGCAAGAACTTGCCGCTCATGCGGAGATGCGTTATCAACGTCCGGCCATTATCAAGATCGAAGAGAACGTGCTTGCCGCGTCGGTGGACGAAGTTAATGGTCGCGTCGTTGAGATAGGTGGAGAATTTTTCGGGGTCCGTATCCGGCGCAAGACGCGGCCGCAATAATTCGGACGAGATGATCGTCCGATTAGCGACAAGTTTGTTTAGAGATCTCGCGACGATCTCGACTTCGGGAAGCTCGGGCATACATTAATAAATAATCTTAGATACCGACGGCCACCGATCACAAGTGGGGATGAGTTCCCCCGACGCCCCGCGTTGGTCGACGAACACCAAAAGGTGCGATTGTATTTCCGAAGCGCCAACGGTGCGATCGTGCGCGGCCCTGGACGCGGCCGGGAATGGACGGAAGCGCAACGCGGCGTCGTAACCGGTTAGATCCTCGAATAATCCGGTAGGGAAGTCTTGTCGCCGAGGACGGCACCCGGGCGAATGCTGCAGTTCCTGCCGATGTAGCAGCTTTTGCCGATGACGGCACCGTCGATCTCGGCGAAGCTTGAAATTCGCGTGTGAGCCCAGATCACCGAATTTGCGATCGAAGCCTTTTCGTCGACGTGGACGCCCGGACCGAGCACGGAGTTCGTGATCCGCGAATTCGGTTTTATCACGCAGCCGTCGCCGATGATCGAAACTTTATCGATGTAAGAAGTCGTTGCGATGTCGCTAACCGAATCGCCGGGTTCGAAAAACTTTTTGATCTTCCCACTAAGAAAATCGTGATGGGCCGACAAATAGCTGGCGGGCGTGCCGACGTCGCGCCAATATTCGTCTTGAATGACGCTGGCGAAAAACGGACGCCGTTTTTCGATGAGCGCCGGGAAGACGTCGTACTCGAAAGAGCGATTCTCTCCGGCCGGGATGAGACCTAGAACGCTTGG
>JBDTSA010000334.1:0-3509 GCA_039931335.1 Acidobacteriota bacterium | reverse complement strand
ATCGTGCCGTCGTCGCGGGTCCAGCGTTTACCTTTGAATCCGCCGCCGTCCGTTTCGTAGGTCATGCCGGTCGCTCCGTTCAAGGAAGGGAACGAATCCCAGTAGCCGACATAGAAGAGATCGAAGATGTCGCGGACGTAGTAGTCCCACTTGTTTGCGTCAAAGCTCGCGGCATTAGCGCGTCCAAACGTGTCGAGCCATTTATTTGTCACCGGCTGGGGAAGATTCGGATTGATCGGTAGAGCGGCAGGAGGGAAGTGATACTGAGATGGCTGGCCATGATGATCTACGGCGATCTGCGGGTTCCATTCGAAGAACGCCTTCTGCATGTTCTGTGTCTCAATCTGCGTCGCGGCCGCATTGTCGCGATTCAGATCGAAACGAAAATGATTGAAGCGTCCCTGGATCGACCACGGTTCGCGATGTTCGATCGCCGACCGGTCGGCATTGCCGGTCGCGACGGAGTTGTACCAGGTCACAAACCGCTCATGCCCATCAGGATTTTCTCCGGTGAGAATTAGGACGACCGTATTGTTGAGGATCTCGACGGTCCGCGGTTCGTCCGATGCGGCAAGCTGGTAGACGACCTGCATCATCGCTTCGAACGAAGCGCTTTCGTTGCCGTGGATCGTGTACGCAAGCCACGCGATCAGCGGATTATTTTGGGCGATGGTGTTCGCTTCGGCAGCGGAAGTCGTTCGCGGATCGGTCAGACGTGCGTTTTGAGCCTTTATGTCATCGAGCCGTGCAATGTTGGCCGGAGATGAGATCGCGATGAGGTGCTGCATTCGATGCTCATTCGTGAGGCCAATGTCGAAGATCTTTAAGCGATCGGGTGCAGCCTTTGCGATCTCGTCGATGACCTTTTCCATCTGCGCATACGTCGTATGATGATCGCCGACATCAAAACGCAAAATGCTTTGCGGTCGGGGAACATTGCTCCGGTAGGCGCCGCGGTTGTAAAAGTCGAACTTCTCTTCGATTTGAGCAAAGAGCGAAACGCAAGTCGCAAGACAGACGACGAGCGACAGTAAGATTCGTTTGAGATTCATCTTGATATATGCGATCGGCCGAACGATTTCTGTGGATGTCCCTAAAATACTAAACTGAAATAGCTTTAACGCAAAAACATTATGCAAGGTTCTGATCAAGGAGAAATGTGTAAACGGTGCGGGAGTGGCGGGGTAAAGCGTTGGAACGAGCTCGATGAAGAGCAGAAGTTTTTGATCGAGCGTCTACCGGGTTCTGCGGAGTTCCCTCCGGCGGAACGAAAAAAGCACCGCTTTTGCACGCGGTGCTGGTATGAAGAAACGGTTGAATCCGGCCGGACCGCCTAAGGCGTCATATTCACACCGAAGTCGAAAAACTTTGCGCCGACCGCGCTGCTCGCATTCGAGTTACCCGAGTTGATCAGGTAGAAGGCATACTCGCCCTTTGATAGCGGTGCTGTTGACGAGACCTTGAAGATCCCATTGCCCAGATCCTGTGCATTGAACTGGACCACGTATTCGTCTGACAGACCGCCCTTCGCTCCGAAAGCGTTTGCCTTTCCGATCGTAACCTCGCGGTTATCACTTCGCTGATTAAAACGGATCATTGCAAACTCGTTAGGCGTTGATGGAATGCCGCTCGCCGTATTCAATCCGCCGCTCGTTATGTCCAGATAAAAATAAAAGACAGGCTGTGTGTTGGTGATCTGCATGTTGGCACTGCGTCCCGGCAAGTTAGATTTTATCTTTACCTTGCCTATTCCGTATGTGAGGCTAGATGTGAACATCCCGCCCGTCCGGTTTTGCGCCGATACGTTTGGTGCAAGCTGAGTCATCTTTCGCTCCCCGCCTCGCTCCTCGTAGAGATAGATCCCGTAGCTATGCTTTGCCATAGGGTCGTTTGGGTCGCCGGACATCGACGGGCCGGATACGGACGTGGTCGACTTTCCGCTCTTTGCCTCGAGCATTGCAGCGACGATGTCATCCGAGACCCCGGCTTGCTTTAGCTTGATAAGCGAATCGGTGGACATATCAAAATTTGATTTCCCGCTCCGAATCTTGCCGATGATTATCGAAGGGCTCAGGCCTGCTTTCGTCAACGTGATCACTTCGTCGTTCGTCATCGCGTCGCCCTGAGCGACGGCGCTCGAATGAAGGCTGATGCAAAGCACGAAGGCGACAAACAAGCTAATAATGAAGCTCGGTTTCATTTTAGTGGTCTCCTTAAATTTTAGAAAAATAGCGAGAAAAAAAGGCGAACTAAAAAAATCTACCTGCCGAGATATCGGTTGCGGGCCGTGATCTTTAAGTCCGGACGGTAAACCCGCACCTTTATATCATAGGTCGCGCCGGATTGCCTATCTTCTGACGGGTAGTATCCGATGCTATAAACTCTGCGAAGCTCGTCGGCAATATTCGAGAAAGCGTCATTCAAATTAGTCGTCGACGAAACTCGATAAACACGTCCGCCGGTCTCGTCCGAGATCTTCCTGAAGAACTCTTTTGCGTCGGAGTAATCCTGTTGTCGTTCGCCTTTTTTTGGTGGGGCCGGTACGGCGTACGGCCGATCGTTTTCATCAAAACGAATTTCGGCATCTTTCTTGCGGCTCTTTTGAACATCATCGAACGTGTCGTACTGGATCGGATAGACGATAACGTCTTCCGCGGCGAAGCGTTTTTCGATCTCCGCCGCCGCCGCATATTGGCTGCTTGTATCGACACCGTCACTGAGGAGCACGATCGAACGCCGTCCTGCGATGGGTGCAAGTTTCTCGCGGACGACGACATCCAGCGTGTCGTAGAGCGCCGTTCCCGACGCGATCTTTGCGCCTTCGATAGCAAGACGCAGGATTCGGCGATCATTCGTAGCTTCGCAAAGCAGATGCGGTTTCTCATCAAAGGCGACAACCATGACGCGATCGTGTTCACGGAGCTTCGCGACGAAGATCCGCGCGGCGAGTTGAATATCCTCGAGCTTAAAGACACTCGAATAACTCATGTCGAGTACGAGAGCTACAGTGAACGGCTGTTCCTCGTTCGAGAAGTAAGCGATTTCCTGTTCGATGCCATTCTCAAAGATCTTGAATTCGTTTCGCCGCAGATCGGCAACCGGTTTGCCGCCGCGCGTGGTGATGCGAACCGGTATCGTCACAAGATCGGTTGGCACTCGCACAACCTCTGCATCGTCAGCGGAAGTTTTGGTATTGGCGGAGGCCGTCGGAGGCAAAGACCTTTTCATTACTTTCGAAGGACTGCTCTCCGAGTAACCAGTTACACGTCCGGATTGCGCGTACGAGCTCCACAGGGAAGTGAGCAGCAGTACGGTGACGGACAACGGCCTGATCATAAGTTGCTCGCAGTATACGCCGAAAAATGGCCGCGGAAAAATGGGCAATTGTTCCGTGGAAAGCAAAAATTTGCGGAACGCGGATCCTATGTCGTATACTCGACATTACCCGGGCTCGAATGAGCATGACAAAGAAGATAGCAAAACAAAATAAGTGAATGGAATTGATTTTA